>CAZWWW010000349.1:0-4071 GCA_964637715.1 uncultured Phycisphaeraceae bacterium
GGGAGTCGGACGAATGGCGCAGATTGCGGTGGTGGATGACAAAGAGATTTTGCGGGACTCATTGGAAGCGGCGCTGACGCGCGAAGACCACACGGTGACGTCGTTCGCCGATCCGGTCGAGGCGCTCGGGGAGATCAAGACGGGTAAGTTTGACGCCGTGTTGTGCGATCTGAAGATGCCGCGTATCGACGGGCTGGCCCTGATCCGCGAACTGCGCGGGCAGGGGTGTGACACACCCATCGTGATGATGACCGCGTACGCCACGGTGTCGACGGCGGTGGAGGCGATGAAGGTCGGCGCGATCGACTACATTCAAAAGCCGTTCGAGGCGGACGCCGTGGTGGTGGTGGTCGAACGGGCGTTGGAACATGCCCGGTTGCGACGTGAAAACGAAGCCCTGCGTACGTCGGTGGAAGACCTGCGCCGCCGCAAACCGCTTGTCGGTTCGAGCCGGGTGATGGAGCGGCTGCGCGACAAGCTGGACCGTGTGGCGGCGAGCCATGACACCGTGCTCATTGCCGGCGAGTCGGGTACGGGCAAGGAAATCGTGGCCTCTTACATCCATCAACACTCGCCGCGCTCGGACAAACCGATGTTGTGTTTGAACTGCGCGGCGCTGTCGGCGAATTTGCTGGAGAGCGAGCTGTTCGGGCATGAGCGCGGCGCCTTTACCGGGGCGGATCGCACGCGCAAGGGGCGTTTTGAACTGGCGGACGGGGGTACGCTGCTGCTCGATGAGGTGTCGGAGATGGCCGTCCCGCTGCAGGCGAAACTGCTTCGTGTGCTGCAGGAGAACGAATTTGAGCGTGTGGGAAGCAGTACGACCCGAAGATCCGACGTCCGTGTGATCGCTACGACGAACCGGAACCTGGAGGAATCGGTCGCTCGAAAACGGTTCCGGGCTGATCTGTTTTACCGCTTGAACGTTCTACCGGTGACGCTGCCGCCGCTCCGCGAGCGCCGCGACGACGTTGAGGAATTGGTGGATTATTTCATCAAACGTTCCGCCGTGGCGGAGGGGACCGAACCGCTCCACGTGGCGTCCGACGCGCGCGGCGTGCTGACCCACTATGCCTGGCCGGGAAACGTTCGGGAGTTGGAGAACATCTGCCGGCGCGCGGTTGCGCTGTGTACGAGCGATACGATCACGGCGGATTTGATTGAGCCGTGGCTGCGGTCGAGCGAAGCACCGGTGAACGGGTTCGGTCCGCTGCGTGATGGTCGGATGTTGGAGGATATTGAACGGCAGTTGATCGAACGCACCCTGAGTCGATTCAACGGTCATCGGGCAAAGACAGCCAAGGCGTTGGGGATGGGGGTGCGCACGTTGGGTATGAAACTTAAACAATGGCGTGAGGAGGCGGAGTGTAACCAGATGGAATTGGTGGCTGCGGGCAACGGGAGGTAGGTTCATGATATCCGGTGGGCGGGCGCAGTTTTTGCTCGGTAGGGCAGTCGTTGCCGAGGCAGAATCACCGGGGATGGGGTCGCCGATGCAGGGAAGCGGGGCGGACGGCTGTGGCATGAAGCGTGCAAGCGGTTCGCGCTCCGTCTCTCGCGCGATCTCTTGCGGTAACGGAGTAGGGCGCAAGTGAACGGTTATTTCGCAGACATTACGAACCGCGGAGCGACGCCGGCGCTGATCGCTACGATGTCGTTCAACGAAGCGCGTCTTCGCGTCGCGGCGGAGAACGTGGCCAATGTCCATACGCCGGGGTATCGGGCCAAGCACCTTGATGCCCGGTTGTTTCAGCGTGCGCTGCGCAAGGCATTGGATGCCAAAGGCGCTGATGCGCGTAGGAATCTGGAGATAGCGTCGGGAAGAGAAGTTCGCACGGAGGCGGACGGTTCGTTGTCGATTCGGCCAAGTACGCGGCCGGTCGACAACGCGCTCTTCCATGACGGGACGAATCTCTCGTTGGAACGGGAGATGGCGGAGCTTGCCGAGACCGGCATGTTGCAGGATCTCGCGACTACGTTGCTTCGCGGAAAGTTTGAAGGGTTGCGCACGGCGATCCGCGGCACGCTGTAAGCAGGAAATGGGTTGATTGGTTTAACCGTTCACGCGTGTTCATGGCGTGGTGCCGGCGTTGTGGCACAGCGTCGTTTGTTTGGTTTCGGTGATCGGCGTGTCTTAGGCAAGGCGCGGTGCGTGATGCCTCGTGGAATCGGGTGAAATGCCCACGCTGACGCGGATCGGGACGTGCGATTTCGGCGAAACAGGATCGTAAGAACAAAAGCATGATTCCCCTTTATTGAGTGGGGCCGGCGTGACAGGTCGGAAGATCGTGTTCTGAATCGGAGCGAGAGAATGTACGGTTCGTTGGATGTCAGCACGTCCGCGTTGGTGGCGTACCGTACCGACCTGGATGTCATCGCGGCCAACGTTGCGATGAAGGACGCGACGCGCGAAGTGAACGGCGAGGTCGTTCCTTACCGTCGCCGCGTTCCGTTGTTTTCCGTGGGCGATCCTGCGCGTGGAAAAGGCGCGGCCGGCGTACATGTTTCGGCCATTGTGGAAGACCCTACGCCGTTTGGTCTAAGGTGGGATCCGGATCATCCGGACGCGATAAAGACCGGCGACCAGAAGGGATATGTGCGTGTATCCAACGTGGATTATCAGACCGAAATGGTCAACGCGATGACCGCGGCGAGGGCTTACGAGGCGAACGTCACGGTAATGGAAATGACCAAGCACATGACGACGGCGGCGTTGCAGTTGATCGCCTAGTGCACCGTCACAGCTAATTCTTAGGGTTTGTTGTGGGTGGTCTGGGCGAACTTGTTCGCCCGGGACTGCCCCCGGAACAACACGGGCAAGCTGCTGCTTGCCCATGCCGCCCCAAAAACAAGCTGTGACAAAGCACCAGCCCGTCGTCTAGGGTCATCGAGAGGTGGGTTCGTGGTAGTTGGTCGTGTAAAGGTTGGGGAGTAGACGGCGTATGGCTGACCCGATTCAGTTTTCACATTCGATCCGCCCGACGCAGCTCGGCCCCGTCGAGCCGTCGGCGCCGGGAACCGAGCGCGTCGAGGGTAAGGACTTCAAGTCGATTTTGTTTGACAGTCTGGACGAAGTGAATCGCCTTCAAACGGAGGCGGACGCGGGTGTGCAAAGGCTTGTGACGGGTGAAACGGACAATGTGGCCGAGGTGTTGGCTGCGGTGAACAAGGCCGGTGTTGCGTTTAACCTGCTTATGGAGATTCGCAACAAGCTGACCGAGGCGTACCAAGAGATTCAGCGGATGCAGGTATAGCGACGGGGCTTTGGGCGTGGTGCCCCGGGGCGTCGTTTCGAGGAACGGCTCGGGGTTGGGCGCGCGCAAGACAGTCGCGCCGGTCAGGGTAGTGACGAGGCATGGAACGCATTAGGCAACTGATTGCGTATGTAAACGCGCAGCTCACCGGGTTGACCGTTTCGCAGCGGCTGGCGATCGGGTTGTGCGCGGCGCTGATCGGGGGTTCATTGCTTTGGCTGCTGCAATGGTCGACGACCCCCGATATGTCGCCGCTGATGAACCACACCTTCACGTACACGGAACTGGACGCGGCGGAAGCGGCGTTGAAGTCAAACGGGATAGCCTTTCAGACGCAGGGAACACGCATCTTCGTGCGCGATGCCGACCGCCACAACGCGTTGCGCGTCCTCCACAGCGCGGGCGCGCTGCCGGAAGGTAGCCTGTTCGACATGGAGGCTGTGGTGACAAACAGCAATCCCTTTCAATCGCCCGAGGCGCGGGAGTATGCGCAGAACTACGCCAAGGGTAATGAGCTGGCCAAAATCATCGCGACGTCGCCGGCTGTGACACAAGCATCGGTTATCGTCAATCCGCGCACGAAGCGGCGGTTGGGCGGGCGCGGCGATGTGCCCACCGCGTCGGTCACGGTGACGCTTGCGCCGTCTGTTGAGATCACGGCGGACATGGTTCAAAGTTTTGCCAAGCTCGTGAGCGGCGCGGTAGCCGGGCTCAAACCGTTCAACGTGAACATCACCGACGCCCGAACCCTGCGCAGCTACAACGTACCCGGTCCCGATGAGGCGGTCAGTTTTGATTATCTGCGTCTGGTGAAACA
>CAZWWW010000350.1:0-4064 GCA_964637715.1 uncultured Phycisphaeraceae bacterium
CGGTACCATCAACGAGCGGGTGGCGTTCAGTGTCTCGGTGTTCGTTCTTGTGATTCTAGCCGCGGCACTGGGGATCGTGTTTCGCGGGTCGCACACCGTGGTGGCGTTCGGTATCAGCTTCATCCCGTCCCTGCTGGTGATCGTCACCATCGTGATGGGCAAACAAATGGCTCAGAACGCCGGCACGCACTGGATCGGGTTGGGTGTGTTGTGGGGCGGTATCGTGCTGGTGGCGGCGTTTGACGTATGGGCGCTACTGCGCCTGGTGCGGCGGTAGGTTAGGGCAAACTGCTGATGACAGGTATTCTCGACCGTTACATTTTTCGATCGTTGCTGATCAACTACGTCGTCGCCCTGGCGGTCATGCTTAGCCTCTACGTCGTGCTCGATATGTTCGTGAACATGGACGAGTTCACCGAGCACGGACTCCCCGCGTCAACCGTACTGGCCAACATCGTCGACTACTACGCCCCGAATCTGCTGCTCTATTTTGCTCAGCTTTCAGGTATGATTACCCTGTTCGCCTGTCTGGCGGTGATCGCCCGGATGCGCAGTCTACACGAAATGACCGCCATGCTCGCCTCGGGCGTGAGCTTATACCGGGTCGCCCGACCCGTGCTGATATTCGGATTCATCACTACGGGATTGCTGGTTGTGGATACGGAGTGGTTCATCCCCGCCGTCGCCCACAAGCTCGCCCGCGCCCACGACGACGTCTACGGCGATCAAACCTACGAAGTCCTGTTCATGCGTGATCGTGTCGGCAATCTGCTGTCGGCCGGTCGGTTTAACCCCGAGACGCGCGACCTGCACCGGCTGCTCGTGATGACAAGAGATGACACCGGCGCGATCGTGCGGACGATCGAAGCTGACCGCGCGGTGTGGGAACCCGCCTCACCAACGCGACCCAAGGGACGCTGGCGACTCGAACGCGGGCGCATGACGAGCCGCACGATGCGCAGCGATCGGGCCGGGCTGGGTCCGCGCGAGGGCAAGACGGTCACCTACCCGACGTTCTATGAAAGCGATCTCGACCCCCCGGCTATTCAGCTCCGACAAACCGAAGGGTGGATTCGGTTCCTGAGTCTGGCGAGTCTGCGGAAACTGGCCGAGCGCGAACCCGGTAGTCGCGCGGCCATCGTGCGTATCCGGCACGCCCGTGTCGCGGCACCGATCGTGAGTCTGATCCTGTTGTTACTGGGCCTGCCGTTTTTCCTCGACCGATCGCCCGCCAATGTCCTGAGCGATGCCGGTCGGAGTATGGTGGTCTGCGGTCTTTGTTACGTCTCCACGTTCCTGGCACAAAGTATCCGCTCCGATACGCAATCCGCCTTGATCGCGTGGATTCCCATCTTCGTGTTCGGCACGCTGGCGATGGTGCTCATGGATCGAGTCAAGACTTAGCCCGCATATTTCATGAGTCGGGTAGGGCGGGCCATGCCCGCCAAACGGAGAATGCGTTTGTTGTTGCGGCGGGCACAGCCCGCCCTACCTGGCCTAGGGTTCGCCACAACAGGGAACTGACGCATGATATTCCGAGCACGAGCGTAGGGGCCTCCGCGCGATTGGTTTCCGCCCGTACCCCCCGCGCCGACGCTTGAAGGCTCGAAGGCCACCCGCTGAACGCGTCTCGCGCGGAGGTTCCGGGTCCATGACAGTTTAGGCGGGAGAACTTAATGCGAGTCGGGTAGGGCGGGCCATGCCCGCCAATGGAGAATGCGTTTCGGCGGCGGGCACAGCCCGCCCTACCTGGCTTACTGCGAGAACAGTCCCGGAGGGGCGCAAGACAGTAGCCCAGACGCGTAACTGTTCCACGGGCTTACGCCCCGTGGCTACTGGTCGGTCGCCCCGGTCGGGCTAAGAATGACCCGCCGATACTGTCATGCACCCGCAACGAACGGCTTGTGTGCGCCGGTGTTGACGCCGCGACGCGGATTCGATCTAATCCGGCCTATATGGGCTGTGGTGCAATTGGCAGCACGTCTGACTCTGGATCAGAAGGTTCTAGGTTCGAGTCCTAGCAGCCCAGTCGTAACGCCTTGAAAACACACGACTTGCGAGACGCCGCCACGTGCGGCGTTTTCCGTAGGTGGCCAAGCGCTACGATGGTGCTGCGTTTCCAAGAGTTTGCGACAGGACGCTGCCTATGGTTCGATGCTCTTCGGCTTGAGATCGGTGATCAACCCGAGGTGGTAACGCTCCCAATGGGCGAACGTGTTCTCGCGATGAAAACAGGACCGGAACCGCTGCAACAGCGCAGCCAGAGCCGCCATCAAACCTCCAACCGGCAATGGGACATACTCCGATCGAATCTGATCTGCAGGCATGGTGGAGACTCCTGAATGATTATCCAGAAACCTCGTCATCACGACCATCATAATCTCTTGGGCCGATATACCGCTGTCCTATCGGGTTTGAATCCCGTCGCACGCTATAAAAAAAGCGGTTTTCCGACTCGTCGGATGCCCGAAAACAAGAGTCTATGGGAAATCTGGCGCTGCCATACTGAGTTGCATCACTTATTTTGTCGCGAGACTTAACGGCGATACACCATGCCCGCCGCGCCGTTTGTGGATCTGGACCCCTCATGGCGATGCCAACAGTTCGACGATCTGCAGGGCATTCAGGGCCGCGCCTTTTCTGAGTTGGTCGCCGCAGACGAACAATTCCACACCGCGCCCGTCAGGTTGGCTGATGTCCTGCCGGATGCGCCCCACGAGCACGGCGTTGCGCCCGCTGGCGTCTACCGGCATAGGGAAACGTCCGGTCGTAACGTCGTCCACAAGCTCTATCCCTGGGGCTTCGCGCAAGATAGCGCGCACGCGGTCCGGTGTGATGGGTCGCTGCAAGGTCAGGTTGATCGACTCGCTGTGTGCACGCGGTATGGGTACACGAATGCACGTCGCGGTGATCGACAGGCCGGGCGCATGAAAAATCTTTCGCGTCTCGTCCACCATCTTGCGTTCTTCGGTGTTGTAGCCGTCGGGTCCGATCGGGGTGTTGTGGGAGAACAGATTGAAAGCGCAGCGGTGGGGAAAGACGCGGGGCGTTATCGAACGACCGGCCAGGTAATCCGCCGACTGCGTTTTGAGCTCCTCCATCGCCGCTGCCCCGGCGCCGCTGGCTGCCTGATAGGTACTGACCACGATGCGCCGCACGGGATTCACGCGATGCAGTGGCCACACCGCCATGTTCATGATGATCGTCGAGCAGTTCGGGTTCGCGATGATGCCGCGGTGGGTTCGGGCGTCGTCGGGATTGATCTCGGGAATCACGAGGGGTACGGTCGGGTCCATGCGGAACGCGGACGAGTTGTCTATCACGACGGCGCCGGCGCGAACCGCCGCGGGGGCATAACGCTTGCTTCGATCCCCGCCCGCGCTAAACACGGCGTACTGCACGCCCTCAAAGGATTGTTCCGACAGCGCCGCCACGACATGCTCAACACCGTTGACGTTTACGCGTCGTCCGGCGCTACGCGATGAGGCAAGCAGGCTGAGACGGCGTACGTCGAGGTTTCGCTCGGCGAGCAGCGTACAAAATTCCTGCCCGACGGCACCCGTTGCCCCGATGATCGCCAGGTGTTCAATCAAAACGTGGAGTCCCTTGGGTAGGACCAACTCTTGGCCATGATCCAGCCTAGTGCAACCCCCTTTTTTGGTCAATCACCCGGTTTGCTGCAATTGCCAAAAAACATCGCAACTTAGGCGTTCTTTCGTCTTGACTCGCCCGGCGCACGGTTGCTAGACTGCCGACCCCCACTAAAAGGGGGGCGTGCTCCGGGTGTGAGCGCGGACGCTTGGAGCACCGGGCCGCGTCGGTGGTGTTCCACGAGCCGAACCAAATGTCGGAAAAGCCGCCATCGCCTCGCCGACCGCCGTCCAAAGAGGACAGCGATCAGGAGTGGCACCGGCTTAGCCAGCTCGCGTTCGAGTTCCTGGGTTATTTAGCTGTGCTTGGTTACATCGGCTGGACGCTCGACAGGCGTTACGGGTGGGATGGAAACGGTCTGTTTGCCGGACTGATGTTCGGGCTGGCGGCGTGGATCTATCGGGTGATTCGTG
>CAZWWW010000351.1:0-4031 GCA_964637715.1 uncultured Phycisphaeraceae bacterium
ACTGCACTGATCCAACGCTTCGCCCATCCGGCGACCGGCTCCCATCAGGGCGCTGTTCCAAACAACAAGTGGGGCTCAGACGTCGGCGCCCCGTGAACACAGACACTCACACTCAGATTCGCCCTCCAACAGACCACAACCCGCCCGGTGAACATGCCCACCCCCAATACCTCGGGGCAAGCTCCTTATCGAGCGTGCTTATTTAATCCCCAACAACTCCACCTCGAACACAAGCCACGAATCCCCGGGTATGCGCGGCGGATAACCTCGCTTGCCGTACCCGAGATCGGGCGGAATGATGAGCTTGCGCTTGCCGCCGACCTTCATCGAGCCCACGCCCTCGGTCCAGCCCTTGATAACCCCGTTGAGCGGGAAGGTCGCCGGCGAACCGCGATCGCGCGAGCTGTCAAACTTCGTGCCGTCTACCAGCCAACCGGTGTAGTGAACGGTAACCGTGTCGGTCGGTTTCGGGGTCGCCCCCTCACCCACCGTCAGGTCCACGTACTTAAGACCCGACGCCGTCGTGGCGACTTTGCTGCCCGCCTCTTTTTCGATCTTCGCGATCACGTCGTTCAAGGCTTTGTCCTTCCCTTTTTTGGCTTCCGCAGCGGCGTTCTTCGCAGCCTTGACGGCTTTGTCCGCCCGCGACTGGATTTCCTTCTTGTTGTACGTCCCTACGACGCGAACCGATTTGATTACCACCGGCACCTTCGGAACGACTTTGCCGCCGGGGTATTTGGGGTTGGTTGTCGTTTCCGTATCCCGAATCTTGTCCATGACGTCCAGACCCTCAACGACCTTGCCGAACACGGCATAGGCCGCCCCGTCTCCCGGTCGATCAAGATTGGCGTTATCAACCACGTTGATGAAAAACTGTGCCGTTGCGGAGTTGGGCTGGCCACCGATCCGGGCCATGGCAATCGTACCCCGCTTGTTCTTCAAGCCGTTCTTCCACTCGTTGAGAATGCCCGGGCGAAGTCCATCGGTCTTTTTGTCCAGAGTCTCGGTAAAACCGCCACCCTGAATCATGAACGTCGGTATGACGCGGTGAAACACCGTACCGTCGAAGAACTTATCCTCGGCGTATTGGATGAAGTTCATCGTGGTCACCGGGGCTTTTTCTCCATCGAGCTCGAGAACCATGTCTCCCAGCGTCGTTTCGATTTTCACTTTGGGATGAAGTCCGTTGTCTTCATCAGCCGCCGCCGTGTCCTGAAGCAAGGTCACAGTGGCCGTCGCCGCCACGATCGTCATTATCAGCCCCCGCATGTCCGGTCCTTTCGAATTAATTGGTGATGTAGCTCTTTGCGTGCCTCAGGAGCACTCGACACCCTCGCCGCTTCAGCGGCCTGCTCAAACCCGGGCGTGCTACGCACATACAGTCCGCATTGTACACCGGCACGAAACCGCGCTCACACCCGTTATCCCAGCGCGAGCCTGTCGGACACGGGCTGAACGCCGGTAGCGGATCGAGCGCGAAAGGATACCGGTCCACGGGCGGTGCGCCAAGGTGGAGCGTCTTCACGGTTGCGTAACAGGTTGGTGACCGTTGCCGGGAACCTGAATCGCCCGGTCTGACCCGCGAGCGCAAAACGGGTGGATCGCCGGCTCGCGGCCGGCCAATGCCCGTTATTCCCGACGGGCTGCCCGTTCCGGATTCGTACCACCCGCCGATTGTGTCGCGGACCCGACTACTCCAGCACGATTCGCAGCTTAGCAGCCTCACGATCCGTAGCCTCTTGATGCCCTGATCCATGTGACTATAATGGCCCGTTCGGTTCACGCAGGGCCGGGGTTTTCACAACAAGGCGGAATGGCAATGAAAAAGGGCATACATCCCAAATACGTCGAGTGTACGGTTCACTGTGGTTGCGGTGAGACGTGGACCACGCGCAGCACGGTTCCAGAGATCAAGGTCGAGGTGTGCTCGGCCTGCCATCCCTTCTACAAGGGCGGCGGATCGCGCGTCATCGACGCCATGGGTCGGGTCGACCGCTTTACCAAGAAGTTCGGCACCGATTATTTCAAAGCCGCCAAGCCGAAAAAGCCGGCGCCCAAACGCCGCTAGCTGCGCTTTAGGGATCTTAACGTGAACCACGCGCCGCCCAACCGGGGTGGTGGCGTGGTTCCTTTATTGATGCGGTCGAGCAACATGCGGGATAGTAGCTCCGTAGCGGCGCGGAGCCGGTATCCTGCCGGAGAGAACACCGACCTCAATCCGCGGTCCCGTTTGTTCAACGTGGTGTGAGGCCCATACCGATTCGTTGCAAATACGACACGGGCGCCGACCGGCGCGCTGGAGCGTGCTTGGCCTTGTTGGGGTAGCCGGCGGGTCGCCGCTGGACCGGGTGGTTGACTCGATAAAGCGATATACAAAAAAAGAGGTAACGCAGCCATCACCATGACGACCCCGGTTTCCATTCCCACAAGTGCGGTGGATCAAAAGCTCCTCGAAAAACTTCAGGAGCTGTCCGATCGATACGACGAACTCAACGCGAAGCTGAGCGACCCCGCCGTTGCCTCGGACCCCGGACAGTTTGTATCGATCAGCAAGGAAGTGGGGCGATTGAAGCGGTTGGTGGGACCGTATTGTGCGCTGCGGAAGTGCCGCAACGAGCTGATAGACGCCAAGGCGCTCCTGGCGGATAAGTCTCAGGATACAGAGTTACGCAGCCTTGCGGAGGCGGAGATTCCGATTCTCCAGGAACAACACGATGCCATGCTCGAGACGCTCAAGTCGGCCCTGGTCACCGACGACGATGCGGCGATTGAATCCGTCATTATGGAGATTCGGGCGGGTACCGGCGGGGACGAGGCGGCGTTGTTCGCACGCGATCTACACACCATGTACACCCGTTTTGCCGAACGCAAGGGATTCAAGGTAGAGGTGCTCGAGCTGAGCGGCTCGGACAAGGGCGGGTTGAAAGAGGTTGTGATGAACGTCAAGGGTCCGCAGGTCTACCGCTGGCTCGGCTATGAGGGCGGCGGACATCGCGTGCAACGGGTACCGGAAACGGAAGCACAGGGGCGCGTACACACCTCAGCCGCTACCGTGGCTGTTCTTCCTGAACCGGAGGAGATCAACATCGCGATCAACTGGGATACGGACGTCGAGGAATATGTCTCCCGGGCGGGGGGTCCCGGCGGGCAGAACGTGAACAAGGTCTCTTCAGCCATCCGCCTGATGCACAAGGAAACCGGTATCACGGTGTCCATGCGCGACGAAAAGAGCCAGCACAAAAACCGGGCCAAGGCGCGCCGACTCATGCTCACCCGGCTGTACGATCATGTTCGTCAAACGACGTCGGCCCAGCGCGACTCGGCCCGTAAGATCATGGTCGGCAGCGGCGACCGCTCGCAACGCATACGCACCTACAACTATCCCCAAAACCGCGTAACCGACCACCGTATCGGGCTGGATCTATACGCCCTCGAGCAGATCATGCAGGGCGAGATGGACACATTGGTGGAAGCGCTCCAAGTCCACGATAAAGAGCAACGGCTTAAAAACCTTTGACGAAGAAAGTGGGCTGTGCGCCCATCGCTAATCTGATTCGTCTGTCGTTGCGCATCGAGCGCCTATCTCAATCGATCGGTTATAGCCGCAATTGATCATCAAAATAACGCCGCTCCATCCGCCAGACTGAAAGAGCGACGTCAGTTATTGCATAGCGACTCGCCGCCTTCAGTTCGCCCATTTTGACAGGAGACAATCGTCGACAGAACGATATGCAACAATCGCCTGCCGCGAAGGGAAGTCAAGTATGGGTATTTGCATCTGCGCGACGGTTTTTCTAGTATAGGGGCTGTGCGCCCTTTCATTCGGCAAACCGGCAAAAACAGTCATGTAGGTGGAGGCGGAGCGCGATAAACCCTCTCAATAGAATAACAAACGGGTTGATCGCAACGTGCGTATGGCTGCTTGGCGTGGGACAGTGTACGTTGGGCGCGGACGCCCCCGCCGTGACGATCGCTGGGGAAGCTGGGCAGCCCATCATCACCCAGATCCTCCGCGCCGGACTGGCATCTCC
>CAZWWW010000352.1:0-4025 GCA_964637715.1 uncultured Phycisphaeraceae bacterium
GGGCTTGGTTCGGCCGTCGGGGCGGCGCTTGTGCGGACAGGCCAAACGCTTTCGGTAGCCGAGTCATGCACGGGAGGACTGCTGAGCGCCTATCTGACGGATAGGCCCGGGGCCAGCGCCTACTTTCTTCGCGGCTACGTGACCTACGCGAACGAGGCCAAGAGTGACATGGTTGGTGTCGACCCGGCGGTTCTGAGAGAACACGGCGCCGTCAGCGAACCAGTAGCGGCTGCGATGGCATTGGGGTGTGGGAAGGCGTCGGGCAGTGATTGGGCGTTGTCGATTACGGGTATCGCCGGTCCCGACGGCGGTTCCGCGGAGAAGCCGGTGGGACTTGTGTTTATCGGATTGGCCGGTCGCGAGGGGGTTACGGTGAAGCGGTTGATCCTGGGCGCCCAGCTGAGCCGATCTGAGATTCGCGACCGTAGTTGCAAGTCGGCGTTGAACATGCTCCGGCTTGAGTTGCTGGCATGACGATGGTAAAGGAACCGAGCGCCGGCATGGGACCGGAACCGGGTACGCGGCCTCATGGTCGAAACGAGGAAACCCGGCGTAAGGGAGTGCGTCTCGCGGCAACGGGTCGGTGTCACGCCAATAGACGATCAACGCTTGCCGGGGAATCGGCCATCACCGGTTGCTGGGATGGGACGCCGGCACTACTATCCCCATGGTTCTGCGGGCGCGAGATGCCGGGCGGGCCTGGATTGGGGCTCGTGTTGTTGGACCGGATTCGCTCCTGCTTGTTGCGTCGAGGCGACCGGGCGGAGCGGTCGAACGAATGAGGGCCGAGGGTTCCATGCAGCCATCACCGGTACGCGAGTACTTTCATAACATCTGGCAGACGGTCAACACGATCCTGATCGGGATGCGGATCACGCTACGTCACTGTTTTGCCAAGACGATCACGCTGCAATACCCGGATATGGCGCCGGCGCTGCAACCGCGCTATCGGGGGTTTCATTTTTTCGAGGTCGAGAAGTGCATCGCCTGCGATCAATGCGCCAAGGCGTGCCCGGTCGACTGCATCTACATCGAAAAGACGGGTCCGCGTAAGATCAACAAGGAAACGGGTGTCGCGACGGGCGGGTTGATGACGCGCTACGCCATCGATTATGCCAAGTGCATGTTCTGCGCGCTTTGTGTCGATCCGTGTCCGACCGACTGCATTCACATGGGTAATCTGCACGATCTGTCCGGGTTCACCCGTGAGGACATGATCGTCGAGTTTACAGAGTTGGCCAAGCGCGGGTTGCAGACGCCCCAGCCGTTGTGGATGGAGCGCGATAACCTGCCCCCCTGGGCGGAGCAGCGCAAGAAGGAGTGGGTCGAGTTTTCGCATTCGAAGGACAAACTCACGGGCAAGAACGAGCAACGCCGTCAGGAGATGATCGACGCAGTGAACCCGGAGGCGTAAACCGGTGCGACCGGTTCCGATGCCCTAACGTGTGTCGAATGATCGCGCAGGCTGAAGCCTGCGGCTCAGACAGTTTTGAAATGAAACCTTATCAACCGACGAAACCCTATCAACCGACGAAACCCTATCAACCAACGGAACCTTATTCACTAGCGGTTCCTCGTTATGGGTTCCTCGTGGGTGGCGATCTGACGCGAAGCGTAACAAAGAACTGGAATGACTTTAGTCAATTCGTTGACCTGACGGAGTGGCGAACATGATGGGCTTACCGTTATTGGCTGCAAAGGTTGCGGGCGCAATTACGCTCGGTCAAAACGAGGCCATCCGACCGGAGACGAACGTACAACTCGTGCTCGGTATTCTGCTGTTCTGCGCAGCCGGGTTCGGGATTGTGTTCGGCGGATTGGTGATCGGCTCGTTGGCGCGTCCGCAGATGCCGCACCCGGAGAAGGCGGCTGCCTACGAATGCGGCGAACCGGCCATCGGTGATAGCTGGGTACAGTTCGATTTGCGGTTCTATACCGTCGCGCTAGTGTTCATCGTCTTCGACGTCGAGGTGGCTCTGTTGTGGCCTTGGGCGGTGACGTTCAAGGAATTGGGCGCGCCGGCGTTTTGGGCGTTTTTCGTGTTCTTTTTACTGATTGCCGTACCGTTTCTCTATGAATGGCGATCGGGGTATTTGGACTGGGTTCGCGCGAGCACGGGTCAGCGGAAGGCGTCGGTGCTTGACGAAGCTATTGTGAACGCGGTCCCGGATGTGAGCGCATCGCCGAAGCCCGCGCAAAGCGAACCGGTGCTGGCGGGTGCGGGGTCGGCCACCTAACTCGCGTTGGGCGAGCGTTCGGACTTCCTGTCGATTTCACGGCGCTGCACCGGCGTTCACGCGGCTATCCGAAGTGTAGAGCGGGCTAATCGGAGCGAGATTGATGGGATACACGGTCATTTTGGAGCGAGAAGAGGACGGCGGGTTTGTCGTGACCGTTCCTGCATTGCCTGATTGCGTAACGCAGGGCGATACGCGCGAGCAGGCGTTGCAAGACGCGCGGGAGGCCATCGAACTGTATATTGAGGACTGCCGTGAAGCAGGCGAAGCGGTCCCCGTTGAAACGGGTCGGGAGTATGTCGAGGTTCGAGTGGGGACATAGCGGATGCCGAAGCTTCCCAGCGACCTCTCACGGTAAGGAGTGCGAGAGCAACCTCGTTCAATATAATGCAAGAAACAGCCGCGCACGATTCCCCTTATTTTAATGCCTCCGAGCTCCCATCGGCAACGAATTCATATGTAGCGTGGATCGATCTGATGGGCACGCGGACGATAATGAGCAGATCGCTCAGCGTTTCAGCAAACTACATTGGTAAGTTTCATGCGGCGGTACTGGACGCGAGTACGCCCGCAAGCAAGAAACTTACCCTCTACCCGATGATGGACGGCGTCTATGTTGTTTCCGTCGAATGGAAGTCATTCCGAGTTTTCATCAATGACTTATTTGTCCGCCTGGCTCACTTATTCGTCGTATCTGATGTTCGTCATCGCTTTGTCCCAAGAGGTGCTTTCGCGTTTGGTCCATTCATTCATGGATCGGACGTTTCCTGCGACGTATGCGATGTGCTGGCGGGAAATGTTCAATATTCACACTCGATACTGCTTGGAATGCCGGTGATCCAGGCATTCGAAGGAGAGCGTGACGCGCCACCGT
This sequence comes from uncultured Phycisphaeraceae bacterium, assembly GCA_964637715.1. Classification (GTDB taxonomy): domain Bacteria; phylum Planctomycetota; class Phycisphaerae; order UBA1845; family UBA1845; genus CAZWWW01. The sequence goes on from CAZWWW010000352.1 coordinate 3,112, forward strand.
TTGGGATATTTGTTCATGAGTCGGCACGAGCGTTCGGGCCCGAGAGCTCGCCTCCTGTCTCTGCGATCTGGTGGGAGTGGTTTCGCGAACACCACCAGTTGGCACAGCAACTTAAGAAAGCCCTTTACGACTATTTTTTATGGTGCCGTTGTCGCTGCGGCGCCATAGGTTATGAAGAGAAGAATATTGACCGCCACGCCGCACTTTCGGAGCAATACCTTTGCGATGTTTCGAAAACTATCGACGAAAATGAGGACGCAAATCGTCCGAGTGTGGACGGATGTGCGAGTACCTAAGGCCCAGCCCAATCAACATTGAGCACGCCAGTTATGTGAGGCGAACCATGAGTTGGATTGAAAACCGGTTTGAGGAAGGGTTGATCGTCACGTCACTTGACTGGGCGATCAACTGGGGGCGCAGCAGCAGCATCTGGCCCATGACCTTCGGGATCGCCTGCTGCGCAATCGAAATGATGGCTGTCGGTGCGTCGCGGTTCGACATCGATCGATTCGGCGCGGGGGCGTTTCGTGCCACGCCGCGCCAAGCCGACCTGATGATCGTCGCGGGCACGGTAACGTACAAGATGGCCAGCCGGTTGAAGCGGTTGTACAACCAGATGCCCGGACCGAAATACGTCATGGCGATGGGTGCGTGCACCGTCGGCGGCGGACCGTATTTCAAGCACGGGTATCATGTGGTCAAGGGCGTCGACCTGGTCGTGCCGGTGGACATTTACATTCCCGGTTGCCCGCCGCGCCCCGAGGCTTTGCTCGAAGGATTGATGCGTCTTCAGGACAAGATACGCCACCAAACCCGGGCCAAGAGCGCGATGACCAAGGCGAAGGAGTTAGCGCTGAACTAGTACCCCGACACAGCTCAATTGATGAGTGTCGCGGGGTGGCATGGGCAAACTT
>CAZWWW010000353.1:0-4024 GCA_964637715.1 uncultured Phycisphaeraceae bacterium
ATGATGGTACGGTCGGGCATGGCCGCGTTTTCGATGGGCACCATCTCGCAGAGCGGACCACGGGTAATCACAAAACCGCCGACGTGCTGGGAGAGGTGTCGCGGAAAGCCCCGGATGTCGCTAACGAGTTGGATCAGCAGTTGAATCGTCCGGTCCGTCGGATCAAACCCGAGCGCAGCGAGTTGGGCGGGTACGTCACCGCCCGCAGCGTCGGCAAAGGGGTTGTTCTCCCAGTGGTGAACCCGCTTGGCGATGCGATCCACGGCACCCAATGAAAGACCGAGCGCCTTGCCTACGTCGCGAACGGCGCTGCGTCGGCGATAGGTAATCACCTCCGCGGTAAGACCGGCCCGGTCACGCCCGTACTTGCGGTAGATGTATTGGATGACCTCCTCGCGGCGCTCGTGCTCGAAGTCGATGTCGATGTCCGGCGGTTCATTGCGCTCCCGGCTGACGAATCGTTCAAAGAGCACGTCGATCCGATCGGGATCGACGGAGGTGATGCCCAGACAAAAGCACACCGCCGAGTTGGCCGCCGCGCCGCGGCCCTGGCAGAGAATGTCTCGCGCGCGGGCGAAGGTTACGATGTCGTGAACGGTGAGGAAGTACGGGGCATAGTTCAACTCGTCGATCAGCGTGAACTCGTGTTCGATCTCAGCGCGCACCTTGTCGGGTATGCCTTGGGGATACCGTGCCCCGGCGCCCTGCCAGGTGAGTTGCCGGAGGTAGGCCATCGGCGTCATGCCGGGCGGGCAGGTTTCGTCGGGGTATTCGTAACGCAATTGATCGAGGTTGAAGGTTTGGGCCCGTTCGGCGATGTCGATCGTCCGGGCGATCGCCTGCGGTTGGTCGACAAACAACCGGGCCATCGTTTGTGGTGCTTTGAGACAGCGCTCGCCATTGGGAAACAGGCGGAATCCCGCTTCGGCGATCGTGCAGATGTGGCGGATGCAGGTGAGCACGTCTTGGAGCGGTCTGCGTTCGGGGATGTGGTAGTGCGCGTCGTTGATCGTCACCAGCGGGATATGCGTTTGCTCGGCCAGGGCTGCGATGTGTCGGCGACGATTCAGATGATCCGGTTCATACAGGTGGGTGATCGCCAGGGAGAGTCGATCGTCGTCAAACACCTCGCGCAGTCGGAGTAGTTCATCGAGGATGTTTGCTCTGTCGTCGTGCGGCGGCAGGACCACCGCGAGCAGGTCTTCGCTGTGTTCGATCAGATCGTCAAGGGTAAGTGTGCAGTGCCCTTTTATGGTTCGGCGTTTTCCCAGCGTGAGCAGGCGGCACAGACGACCGTAGGCCTTTCGGTTCGTGGGGTAGACCAGCAGCGACAGCCCATCGGGCGCGCTGAGCGCGAGCCGGCAACCGACGATCAGCGGTACCCCCACTTCTTTCGCGGCGATGTGGGCGCGCACGATGCCCGCAAGTGAGTTGCGGTCGGTCAGGGCGATGGCTGAGTAGTTGAGCAGCGCCGCTTGGCGCACGAACTCATCCGGATGACTCGCCCCCGTCAGAAATGTGAAATTGCTGGTCACCGCCAGCTCGGCGTAACGTACAGCGCTCTTCGGTTGACCCAGTGCATCGTGACGAATCCGCGCCTGGTGAGCGCGATCCTTATACGGATGAAGATGGGCTTTTGTATCCGGTGGATCGGGCATCGATGCGCTCCTTCACGCCCATTCGCCGTGAACGAACCACCGACCCGTTGGCGGTTGGTCATCGTTCGTTCCCCGTACGCGGAACACCCACAACCACCGCCCACACTCGTTTTGGACTTCGTAATAGTCTCGCGCCCCCATCGGGTCGTTCCGGTTCCACCACGGCAGCGCGACGCGCTCAGGTCCCAGGCTGGAACGAACGGTATGGACCTGCCCGCGCCGCGCCAGCCGCACCGGCGGGCCGTTCGGCACGACAGCCACCACCTTGATCGGCTCCGGGACGGTGAACAATCGTGACGGTCTGGGTGCCAGATAGATGTCACCCGGTCGCCCGGAGCGCGTTCCGGCGACGGACTGTCGCTGAAACGCCCGCTCCGGCAGGTAGGTTTCGACGGGTAGGCAGCGCGTAACCGCCCGTGGTCCCAAACGCTCCATGAGTTGATCGACGAGCTTGCCGACGTGGGCGTTGTCCGCTTTGGTATTCGCAGCACCCGGTTCAGACCACAACGTTCGTTGTCGGTGCACCAAGGGGGCGGTTCGGGTGGCGTGCAGGCGAATGACCTCCACGCCGTAACCGAGAGACACGCGCTGCGCTGGGGGTTGAATCAACGACCACAGGTGATGCGCGTCACGGGTCGGATGGGTCAAGGGGAACGTAAGATAGACCGGATCCGCATCGACGCGCTGGAACTCGATCCGCAGGTCACACACACCACGCCCCTGTTGCTCCAGGATTTCGATAAGCGAATCGAGCAGGTCGCGGGTGACGCACATGACGATGTCGAGACGTACCACCGGACCGTCGAACATCCGGGTTACGACAAGCGGTTGGCACACGGCGAGGGCGGGCACGTGCTCCGGTAGAACACCGAGGGCTTGATCGAGACGGCGAAGCGGTTCCGCGCTGAAACGACGGACCACTTCCTTGCGCGGAAGCCGCAGCAATTGGCCGATCAACGTAACGCCGACTTCGCGCAAGGACGCGCACACGTTCGGGTCTATGCGTAACGCTTCGATGGGAAGCGGCGCAAGCAACGCACGAAGGGAAGGGCCACGAACCAGGGACACACGCTTGCCGGCATAGCGCGCCACCGCCCGGGCGCCGGCAAAGGTCGGCGCTGCGCAGAGGCGAACCGGTATACCGATCCGTTCAAACGATACGGCGATTCGTTGAAGCAGTCGCTCCGTACCGCCGTAGAGGTGTTCGCAACCCGTCATGTCGAGTAGTAATCCATCGGGTTGATCCGTAGCCACCACGGGCGTGAAGCGCATGGCCCATTCCGCCAGCCGCTCCAAACCCAGCGCGTCCGCGTCCGGCGTGAACGGCTGAACCCGGATGCGATGCCCCGTCAACAGCGAACGGGCGTGAGCCAGACTCATCCCCGCGCGCACACCCGCGGCGTCGGCACCCTCGCAACACACCGCGACGTGCCGCTTTCGTGCCCGCGTCTCAATCAGCAAGAGGACCTCGTGCTCAGGCGGATCGGGGGAAACGCCGGGATCGACGTTCGCTTGCTGCCGTCGAATCCGCAGCGCGCGCCTGACGGGCCAGCGGGGCAGATAGATTGAGAGTGCATGACACACGATTCCACTCCACAACCCACACGTGATGGGTCTGGTCAACATGCCCGCCCTTGCAGCGCATGAGTTCGACGCTCCATCGAGGACGCATCCCATGAGGTGACGACGCGTCCCATCGAACCAGCCACCGGGTCTGCGCCGCGGACAACACGGTGCGTTCCCACGGCGGTCGTACTACAAGCACCGGCGTGCCGTGCGATCGGGCTACGAGTTGCAATCGCCGGGTGGCGGCCATGTCGAAGCGGCTGCCGTCGGCGATCACGAGTCCCACCGCCGGCACGCGAAGCGATAGATCGACGGCCCACAAACGATCGTTGGCGCTGCGGGGCGATACGAAGAGCGACCCGTCGAGCAAACGACGATCGGTTGCTTGATCGTGCCATGCGGTGGCACTTTCCTCCCCTTGGGGGGATGCCCGCGCTGTTTCACGACGAACGAGCGTACGCGGATAGGGAAAACAACGATCGCCGATCCACACGACCCGTATCGGGGCAAAGGCTGTCTCCAGAAACCGCCACGCCAGATGCACCAGCGGAACAAGGGGCGGCGTCCAGGATCGCCTGCACTCATGGTTCGTTTCGAGCGACGTTGACGACGCCACCCCGAACCATTCATGCAGTCCCCCGCACACCAGTCCACCCTGCAGCGCGGTATCCACGTCGGATAAACCGGTAGAGACCAGGCGGTGAGGATAACGCCCCGATCCCCGTCCGGTGGACAGGGTGTATCGACGTTCGATGGCTTCGATCCGTTCCGCGAGGCGCACTGGACAACTCCCCCTGTGT
>CAZWWW010000354.1:0-4021 GCA_964637715.1 uncultured Phycisphaeraceae bacterium
ACCGCAGCGCTGCACAGCGGGGTTGACCGGTGCCGGACGATGCCGTACGCCGACGTATCCCCTACTGGCCGATAATAGGTTCCGAAACCGGGCAAGGTAAAGCCGACCACCAAAGTTTTGACACGTGGCGCGTACAGCATGGCGAAGCAGCGTGCTCTGTGACCTGACGCGGTCGCTCGACAGGCGGTTTGTATCGATAGACGCCCCACGGGCGAACGAGACGTCAATGGCCCCGATCGACAAGCGGGACTCCTTCCGCTATTCTAAGCGGGCCGTTGCCGCAAGAGTTCCCAGTTGCGTTGTCTACGCAACATGATGGCAACGGGCTATCGGACCAAGGCCGGCTCGACCCAATCGAAACGATCCTGCAGGTCTCCATTCTCGCCGAAATCCACCATCAGCTCGATCGTCTTGGCCCCGTGGAGATCGAGCCGTACGGGACCGTAAAGGTTCCCTGGTCGCACATGGTTCTTGTCATATCGTGGCTGCCCATCAATCCGAATGGCCACCGACACGTCGGCGAGCATCCCGCTTGTGTCATCGAGCCCGAACGACGTCACGAACTCCTTATACGCCCCTTCGAGATCAAAGGTGATACTGCATCGACTATGCACGCCGATCCCATGCGCGTAGCGTTCACCGCCCACCACCATCGGACCGCCCGCCACATTTCGATTCACCTGCAACTCCCAGGCCAGCGAAAGCATGGGCGTGTGTTCGTAGCTGATGGGCCTGTGATCGCCAAGCCAACTCCACCGCCCCCCTTCGAACTCCAAACGGGCGATCCGGTCCACAGGGACGTCGATCCTTGATCCGTTCCACGGTTTTAACGATAGACGTCCCGCGTCCCATGCGAGCGAGCCGGATGTGATCCGACCGCCATCCCGTAACAACACAATGCACCGGGGCCCAACCGCAAGCGCGCGCGTGGTCTCGGCAAACCGGATGGCCACAACAAGCCGAAGGGCGACCTTGGATTCGCCTGACGCGCTTTCAATGGACAAAGACTCGGCATCTATGCTCGACACCACACCCCGAAGCACGTCGCCGTTGGTGAGCAACACACGATCTTCGCCGTTTCCCTCTTTGTCTTGTAACCAGCGCGCCGACTCTATGTAGGACGCCTCGAACGATTTCGCTCTATCGATCCCCGCCAGCGCGTCCAAGGGTATGGCTATCTCACCCCAACCCGGCGTATCGACCAGCAACGAATCGTCATCGGTGTTCAAAATACGCCCGTGGATCAGATCGCCGTTGCTTAGATGAAAAACGCCGGTGCGCCGCGCTGGTGTATCTTCGCCCTCGGCGAATGTAATGCGTACAAGATCTGGCGCGTCGATGTGTCGCCGGCGCTCGCCCAGTTCGACCACCAGACCATCGGTCAACGACAACGAAACGACGCGCCCGGACAGAACGTGGGGGTTGACCGTTTTGATGACGGCTCCGACCGCTTCACCCCGCGCTATGGTCGAGGAAATAAGGAGCGATATTGACAGCAACATTAAACGGGTCACAGCCTTTCGAACAAGTCCGAACAACCGGCGCGATACCGGCATCTTGCCGCTGACTGAGCATTTGTCAGTTAGACGTGGCGGTTCGTCGGCGACCACAGCGGCATCGAGACCGTTAAGATCGCGCGGTCTGAAGTCGTCGGCTCGGAAGACAGAAACAGGAGAAGTGCTAAGACACCGCGCGTACGCTTCGGGCTCTGACCTCCGCCCGTCGACTGCGCTCCCAATCCGTTGATCTGAAACCCGTCCGCCGAATGGACCGCCCTTCGCTCGACCAGGAAGGCACGTACTGGCACACGTCGATCCTGACGCCGCTTGCAGGCGCTTTCGCCTCGATCCTTGCATGGCCGGAGATTGACACGGCAGCCATCGAAACCTGGATGTTGTGGGCCGTGCGTTCATTTCTGAAAGATCGGCAATAGTCGGTTGGGCATTTGCAGAATGATTAGCGCCATCGCCGTCCCGTATTCCTGCCCCGCCTGCCCGCGCCAGGAGCCTTCGGGTGTTTGCTTGCTCAACAGTTCATCGCGCACCGCGGGCCACCAATCCTGCCAGTAACGGTCTCCCGCGAGGAACATCGCCTGCGCGGCGTAATAGTGGCCGTAGAAATAGTGCCCGACCGTTTGCTCATTCGGTGGTCGAAACCGCCGAACATAGTGGAGCCCTCGATCAATCTCCTCGCCGCCATAAATCCCGGCGTATTGGAGGGCGGCCACGCCGGCGGCGGATCGCGCAAATGCGGAACCGCCCGACGACAACATATACCGGAACCCGCCGTCCGGATTCTGGCTCGCCCGGACATATTCGACGGCCCTTTCAATCACCGCCTTATCAACGTACACGCCCGAGTTTCGCGCCGCCCGCAACGCCATGATCTGACAGATCGTTACGGATATATCCGCGTCCGCCCGTACCGGCTGATAGCGCCACCCCCCTTCGGCGTTCTGCGTGTTGACGATCAAACGCACCGCCCGACGCAGCGCCTCGCGCACCGCGGGGTCGTTCGTCATGCCGTGTACTTCCGCCACGAACAGCGTAGCGAACCCATGCCCGTACATCGGACCGTGTGACGTTTCAGCAGCGAACAACCCGCTTTCCGATCCGTTGGCCAGGACAAACCGCAGCGCCCGGTTAACCGTCGCACCGTAGGGTCCGCGGTTGGGCGTATCGCCGTGGGAGAGAAAGGCCATACCGACAAGCCCGGTGATACCCACGTGCGGTCCATAATGTGACTGCGTTCCGTACGCCCCGTCCTTAGCCTGTTGACCCGCCAGCCAGGCCAGTCCCTTCTCGATCGCGGCGCGCGTTTGATCGTCCAACTCAGAGGATTGTGCCGTAGTCACCGGCGCTTCATCGCCGCGCGCGACGCCCGTTCGACCGATGGCGCCAACTACGATGACAGGGAGCAGCGCCCACAAACCAGCGACAACGTTGAATCTCGTCAACCATGCGCACACCCTCAGTAACGGCTCGCCTACGTTGTCTTTGCCTGTAGCCACGAACGCGCCGCGCCTCATTACTCCGCCTCCTGCAAGGCCATGTAATAGAGCTCGATCCACGCCCGGTATTGCTCTAGAAAGTTCTCTTCGCTGCCCTGAATCAGCTCGTCCCGCTCACGCTCCGGCAGATGCCCCCACGCACGACGCGTCTCCTTGAGCGCACCACCGGCGGCGCTCGGTGTGCCGGCGCGTCCCCCCGCGTCTACGGTTCCTGAGTTTGGCTGCGCGGAAGCTGCCGCTGCCGACGCCTCGCCGGTTGGGCCCGGGTCCACAGGACGTTTGGGCATGCGGCGCCTATCACCGCGCGATCGCTGACCGGACGACCTCGTCGCGCGCCGGCGCCCTGCCGTCTTGATGGCCTCGTTGAGCCGATCCACGATGCGCCGCTGAATCGTTTGTGTTTCCGATCCGGCGTCGAAATCAATCTCAAGATGATGCGCGGATTCGTCCATCAGCCGAACGACCGTGCCCATCAGATCCTCCTCGCCCCCCGCGGCTTCACGAATGAGTCGCTGACCGAGCTGATCGTTTTCTTTCTTACGTTGCGCCTGTTCGTCGCTTGATCGTTTCGGTGTTGTTCCAAGCGCTGCGCTTATCAACGCGCAGCTCAAGAGCATAACAGCAGAAAAGTGCCCCGCCGAAGCGAACGCGAAACGCACCAGCGGCAGTCTCCTCACACCGGCGCTACCTGATGTTCCTCGCCTATCCATCATCGATTCTTCCTTGATCCAGCTACGCTCTATGGCCTGACCTTTCGCATTACCCTGTCGGTAAGCAGGCGAACCTGAGCCTGATCCTCTCCTACTGATTGTAGTCGTCTCAATTGCGTTTCGCTCGGGCGATCCGCATCCAGCGTGTTCGCCAGCGCCCGCGTGCCTTGGTTGATGTCCAACTGCATGGTCTTGAGCACGAGCAGTTCCGCCACCGTGGGCACCGCCACAGCCGAACCCGTCTTTCCGCCCGCTCCATCTGACGACGCTTGCTCAACAAAGTCTGTATCTATGGGAAGCG
>CAZWWW010000355.1:0-3988 GCA_964637715.1 uncultured Phycisphaeraceae bacterium
GCCGATGGAGGGTGCGTTCGATAGGCGCGGCGCCATGATCAACCAAGCCCTCGCCGATGAACTCAGGGCCAAACCAGGGGACGCGATCGTCGTCCACATGGGCAAGCCCAGTGCGGTATCAACCGAAACGCTCTTGGGTCGGCGCGATGAGGCCGTGACTTCATTGCGACTGATCGTGCGCGGCATCGTTCCGAGCAACCGCGCGGGGACGTTCACCCTGAACCGTTCGCGATCAACGACCCGTACCGTGTTCCTGCCGATAGACACGCTCCAGCGAGCCGTCAATCAAACCGGGCGCGCCAACACCATCATCGTTTCCCTCGCCCGAGCCGCAGGCTTCAGCCTGCGCGATCACGCAATGCAGAAGGGACGCCTCATAGGTTCTGCGCCATCAGTGGGTCATGCCGGTGCGCTCACGCTCCAGCATGTTGCCGCCGCCGCATCGCCTTTATCAGGTGCACCCAAGGGGGATTCAGCCGCCAACTCGAAAACCCGTGTCGCGCCCGGTCCGCTGCACAGGTTACAACAGGGTCTCCAGCGTTCGCTTACGCTCGTCGATCTGGGTTTGCACGTCCGTATCGATCGCCGGCACGGATACTGTGCGCTAGAAAGCGACAGCATCCTGATCGATCCGAAGATCGAGCAACTAGTCCGCAAACTGCCCGTCGTCGAAGGGCGACGGTTCACGCCGGTGCTCGCGCATCTGGCCAACCGAATCTCCACCGAGGCGAACGCAGACGGGATTCCCTACTCCACGATCGTGGCATTTCCTTTTCCGCTGCCGAAGGACTCGGGCTCGAAGGGCGGGCTTGACCGGTCCGTCACGCCGCCCGCCGGCAAGACGGGCAATGCGCTGCCGGCGCTCGCTTCCGACGGAATCGTCCTCAACCAATGGGCCGTTGATGATCTCGGCGCGGCGATCGGCGACGACATCCGGGTCACCTATTATGTGACCGACCAGCGCGGCGAACTCCAAGAACGCACGTCGTTGTTCAAGCTAAGCGCCGTGGTTGCGATGTACCACAAGACGTTCGGCGACCCTGGTCTGGTGCCGACCTATCCGGGCATCACCGACGTCAAGCGATTATCCGACTGGGACGCCCCGTTCCCGATTGACTTCGCGCGCATCCGCAACAAGGACGAACAATATTGGGAACAGTATCGCACGGTGCCCAAGGCCTTTGTTCGCCTGGAAACGGGGCAAAAACGCTGGGCCGAGCAGTCGGGGCGCTTCGGCGACGTGACGTCTATCCGTGTAACGTCGTCCGCCGTCGCGGCGGGCGAGACGACGCTCGATCAACTCGCCGACGATTTCGCAACGCAACTCCTGCGCGGGGTGGTTCCGAGTGCCGTGGGGATGCGGTTTCAACCCGTTCGCGCTCAGGCACTGGCCGCCGCCACCGGCACGACGGACTTCGGCATGTTGTTTATCGGTTTCAGCTTTTTCCTTGTCATGTCCGCCGCCATGCTGGTAGCGCTGCTGTTCAGACTGGGCGTCGAGCGCCGGGCGAGCGAGGTCGGTCTGCTGCTCGCCGTCGGGTTCGATCGACGCGAAGTCGCGCGCCTGATGGTGACCCAAGGGCTTCTGCTGGCAGTCATCGGCGGGTTGATCGGCATTGTCGGCGCCAAAGGGTACGCCTGGCTCATGCTGACAGGACTGCGCACCTGGTGGTCGGCGGCTGTCGGCATCACCGCGCTCCAGCTTGCGGTCGAACCCACGAGCCTGGGCGTTGGGCTGGCTACGGGCGTGGTCATCGCAGGTCTGTCGATCGTGTGGTCGCTGCGCGGTCTGACGCGCAACACCGAGCGCGCCTTGCTTGCCGGCGTCACCGTGTCCGACGACGCCGGCGGATCATTGCGCACACAGCGGCGCTCGACACTCATAGCGAGTATCACAGCGCTGCTGGCCATCGTGCTTGTTGTCGTGTCGTTCCGGTTGGACGGCGAGGCGCGGGCGGGTGCGTTTTTCGGCGCGGGGGCGCTAACACTGACAGCGCTGCTCATGCTCGTGCGTCGTTGGCTTAACGGTATACCCTCGACGATGATTCGCGCAGACGAGACGGCCCCACTAACCAGGCTCGGTTTGCGAAACGCACCCCGTCACGCCGGTCGCAGCCTGCTCACAGCGGGTCTGATCGCCTCCGCTACGTTTCTGATCGTCTCGATCCAGGCGTTTCGGCTCGAGACCGATCCCGCCGCCGTGCTGGACAAACACACGGGGAGCGGCGGGTTCAACCTGTACGCCAAGTCCTCGGTTCCGCTCCCGTACGACCTGTCTTCCCCAGCCGGTCGCGACGCGCTCGGGTTCGATACAGCGTCGACGTCGTCACTGAAAGGCACTTCGATTCTTCCGCTCCGCCTTCGCCCGGGCGACGAATCGAGCTGCCTCAATCTTTACAAACCCACCACCCCGGCCATTCTCGGCGCATCCGACGCCCTGGTGCAGCGAGGCGGTTTCTCGTTTTCAGCCACACTCGCTAAGACGAACCTCGAACGCGAAAACCCATGGCGGTTGCTTGCCAAACCGCTCCCCGACGGCGCGATCCCGGTCATTGGCGACGAAGCGGCTGTTCTGTGGCAGCTTCACCTGGGATTGGGGAAAGATCTCACCGTCGTCGACGAACGAGGGCGGCAGCGCACGCTGCGTTTTGTGGCCCTGCTCAAGCAGAGCCTTCTGCAGGACGAGCTCGTCATCGCGGAATCGCAATTCGTCGCATTGTTCCCGTCGATCTCCGGTCGGGCGTTTTTCCTGATCGAAACCCCACCCCAGCGAGCCGGAGAGGTCGAACGCGTACTGGAGCAAAACGTGGGGCGGTTCGGGTTGGACGTACGGACGTCGTTGGATCGGCTCAATCAATACATGGCCGTGCAGAACACCTACCTGGCGACGTTCCGAAACCTCGGCGGGCTGGGGCTGCTGCTTGGAACGACGGGGCTGGCTGCGGTCCTGCTGCGGAACGTCTGGGAGCGCCGTCGGGAACTGGCGCTGCTTGCCGCCCTGGGGTTCGCACGGCGCGCCATCGGCTGGATCGTGCTGGTTGAAAACGTGGGGATGTTGGTGAGCGGGCTGGCGGTGGGAACGTTAGCGGCTCTGGTTGCCCTGGCGCCGACCATAGCCGCAGAACCGGCAAGCGTACCGTGGGTTTCGCTGCTGGCCACGTTGAGCGGCGTATTGGTTATCGGAATAGGCGTATCCGTGGGCGCCCTGGTACCGACACTGCGCGCACCCCTTCTACCTGCCCTGCGCTGTGAGTAGCAGAGGGGTAGACACCCTGTCGTAGCCCCACCATACGTCGATCACCGCGCATAGAACCGGTGTTGTTCCATACCGTGACGTGATGCCAAAGGTGCTTCCACGCAGCAAAGGTCTTTTCCAGCAGACCGACCGGTTGCGGCGGGTATGAGGGAAGAACGGATAATTCATGCCCGTTTTTTCGGCCTGCGCCTTGAATTATGCGATTACGCCGATATAGTAGTAATGGGTGCGCACATCGCATCCGTCAACGGTCAGACAATTAGCGCGCTTCCACTCGCTGCGGCACCCTTGACCGCGCCAAGTACAAACGGGGTGCCGCACGCCTTTTTTACGGACGATACCCGCCCGATTCAGGTCACAGGTCGCCCTATGCTCTAAAGGCCTGACGTCTTGTTACAAGTCGGTGGCATGGGATCGAGTTATACTGGAGCGATCACAGTTACGGTCTGGAGCAGAATCTGGTTGTTTAGCGCGTTTATCGTTTTCATGTGCCGGTTCTTTGACACCCGAACCGGCATCGCGACCGGGAAGATCGCGCGGGCTAAAGCCCGCGGCTCGGAGCACAAAAACGGGGAATGCTCTAGAGCGAGCCGACCTCCCCTTTTCCCCGTCATAAGCGGGGACGGCGGTAGGGTACGCCATACGCTGGCCGTCTGCGTCACGGTACGCCGTTGAGCGTATACCACCCACGTGGTGAAACTGCGGTTTGTTCGCGTTGGGCGGCGTTGGTAG
>CAZWWW010000356.1:0-3971 GCA_964637715.1 uncultured Phycisphaeraceae bacterium
CGACGCGACGGTTGGCGCCGATCGCCGTGCTCGACCTAAGGTCTACGTTTTGTTGAATCGGTTCAAAGGAGAACACGAAATGACCACTACTGCCCAGAAGAACGCGTTTGACACGAATGCCTCGTGCGGCACCACGATCCCGTTTGAGGGAATCCAGGAGCCGGGTTGCTACATCTGCAATTGGAGCGGTCATCTGCTCCGCGTGCCTGAGGACGGCGTTGCTGCCGGCCGTTCGCCGCTGATCAGCATCGTTGGTGGTGAGCCCCTGTTCGTCACGAAGCTCAGCGACAATCCCTTCCTCACCATGACGAAGGCCAAGATGGTCGCGTCGAACCTGGATTGCGCCGTCAACTTCTAGACGATCCGCTACCAGGCAACACGTACCGACAAAAGAACGAACCGGCGATGAGGTCACTGGCCTTGTCGCCGGTTTTTGTATTCCGGGCTCAGCCTGAAAACAGCGCGCTACCTCGCCTAGCCATTCCAGCCAAACCTGATCGGCCCATCCGAAGGCCGATTGTGCGTCACCATCCTCAACCCGGCGCATCGTCACACCTCAGTCGGCGGGTTCGACGGTCCGCCCGTCCGTGCATATCGAGGTACGGGCACCGGCTGGGAAGTCGCCAGCGGTGCACCGACCCGCCCATCCGCGCGCGGCATTGCACTGGACGGGCTTAGCAGTACTGCGGCACGCGTTCCGAAGCTCGCCGTCTTGAGGTCAAGTTGCTCGGCATAAATTGCCGACAGTCACGGTACGCTGCGCCAGGATGGCGCGCGAGGTTATGGAACGAGGCTCAGGATGGGCGACCAACCCGATTGGACAAGTTTGCGGCAGCGGCTGACCGGGAAGTGGCAGATTCCTGCGCTGGTGGTTTCGATCGCGCTGTTGGCGATCGCCTTTAGAACGCTGCGCCCTTCGCCCGTCGAGCTCGACCTCAAACAGGCTGCCGACTACCTGGCCACGCTCGTGTCCGGGGGGATGTACGACCGTGCACTTCAGGACGGCACGTTGCTGCTTGGTCGCAAGCAGGATACGGAAGCGGATCGCGCCCCGATCTATCTTCAGGTGGCGCGTGCCCGATACGGTGAGGCGGAGCGCCGCGGTGTGCGCACCGCCGCCGTGGGGCATCGCATTGCTCAGGATTATCAGCACGCGGTCGAAAACGGCATTGCGCTTGCGCCTCAAGATCTCGTCCAACTGGCGCACGTTCAGGAATGGCAGTCACGCTTCAGTGAGGCGGTTGCGCTGTACGAGCGGGCGGTTGAGAAGGGTGTGCCTGATCCGCTTGCACTGCGTCGGCGCGTGATCGAGCTCCTGCGCGATCATGAACTCGTCGACGCCGAAGCGTTGGGTAAGCGGATCGCGTCTTTTCTCAATGACGCACCGGCGCACCGGCTTGATCTGCGTCTCTGGGCGATCGAGGAGGGACTCTACGCCCTTGAAGCGCAGGGTCGATTGGCGGAGGGTGCGACGTTGCTTGCACGGTATGCCGACGCCTTTCGCGGGAGCGATTTGGAAAACCGTTTCTCCTTTCTGGAAGCCCTGCTGCTCTACAAATCCGGTTACTACGATGAGGCGGAGATTCGGGCGCGAACGATTATGAACCGAGCGCACCGGCAGGACGCCGCCTATGCGATGGCGGGGTGGTTGCTCGGGCGGGTGGTGATGTACGACGATGGCCCCAAACGTCCCGAGGAAGCGCTGGCGTTTTTCGACGACGTAACCGGTATCGCGCCGAACACGCCCTACGGCGTGGCCAGCTTTGTCGGCAAGGCGGAGGCGCTGGCCTTGCTCGAGCGCCCCGACGACGCGCTCGATGCGTACCGCGTAGCGTTGCAATTGGTGCCGACGTTGCATGACAAGCGGGTTGTGAATTACGCGGTGCTGCGGTCATCGTTGGGGGCGGCGTCGGAGCGGGCGCGGCAGGGCGGGGACAGACGCACGGCGCTGGCGTTCAGCCGCATGGCGGCGTCGATTATTGATCGAAGTGATGTCGAGCTGTCGACGCTGATTCTGGAGCAGTTGGCCGCGAATCAGACGCGGCTGGCCGAAGAATTGACCGAACAATCCGGGGATATGGACACGCCGGACCGCGCCGGCGCGCCAGCGCTTATGAAGGAAGCACGCGGTTTGTTTGCCGCGGCGGCGGATACCTACACGGACATTGCTCAGCTTAACGCTTTGAACGAACGAAAGGCGGCCAGCGCGTCTTGGCGTGCGGCGGAATCGGCGATGCGCGCGGGCGCATCAAGGCGGGCTGCACGGATGTTTGAGATGTACATCCAAGAGCGACCGCGTGATTCACTGGTGCC
Source organism: uncultured Phycisphaeraceae bacterium (assembly GCA_964637715.1). GTDB lineage: Bacteria > Planctomycetota > Phycisphaerae > UBA1845 > UBA1845 > CAZWWW01. The sequence goes on from CAZWWW010000356.1 coordinate 2,314, forward strand.
GCGGGCGCTGTTGCGCATCGGGCAGTTGCGAAAACGAGCCGGCGATCTGGACGCCGCCATAAAGGCCTTTCAGGAATGCTACCGCCGCTACCCGCGCACGCTCGATGGCGCCAGGGCGTTGGTGCCGCTGGCCGAATCCTATCTCGCCAAGACGCCTCCTGACGCTGAGTTGGCCGAAAAGACCCTGCGTATCATCGTGGAGCAGTCCGAGGTGTTCACCCCCGACGCGCCCGAGTTTTCGGATGCGCTGTTTCTGATGGGGGAAGCGCAATCGCTCAGCGGCGATCCGGAGCGCGCCATCGCCACGTTCGAGGAGGTGATCGCGCGGTATCCCAACGATCCTCGGGTGCGTCGCGGTCGCTATTTGCTGGCGGATGCGTATCGGCAAAGCGCGCTCGCGCTGAAGGCGATGGCCGCCGGTTCGCGGTCGCTCGCTGAAACCGCGCAACTCCGTACGAGTTATGTGGCCCGGTTCACTGAGGCGCGGACGCAGTTTCGCGCGTTGATCGACGCGTTGAGTGCACGCGACGTTGAATCACTTGACTCGCTGGAACGACTCTACCTGCGCCATTCCGTGTTGTACGAAGCTGACTGCTATTTCGAGACGCAGGAGTACGCCCACGCGCTGAAGCTCTATGAAGAAGCGGCGGGCATGTATCGGGACCATCCCTCGGGGCTTGCGGCGTACGTACAGATCATCAATTGCCACGTGTTTCTCGGTCAACCGCGCGAAGCGCGGGCGGCGTTGTCGCGGGCGTTGGTTGTGGTGGAGGCGATACCTGACGAAGCGTTCGCGCAGTCCATATCACCGGAAACCCGGGCGGATTGGAAGCGCTATTTCGAGTGGCTTGGTGCGTCGGATTTGTTTTGAGCGGGCTGAAGACGCGCGGTGGTGCGAGCTGTTGGGAGTGATCAGATGGTGATGTCGGACACATGCGAATCGATCGAATGCGATCCGGATGAGGTGATGGTTATGCTGCGCGAACAGGCGGCGCTGTATGGTCGACTTGAGGCCTTTGCCGGCAAGCAGCGTGCGCTGGTGACACAGGAAGACACGGCGCCGTTGTTGTCGCTCCTGGGAAGCCGTCAACGATTGTCCGTCGATCTCCAGCGGTTGGCCACGCGTCTCGAACCGGTACGGCGGGCATGGGGGCGCTTCCGGGAACGGTTTACGCCGGATCAGCGGCGCGAAGCGGATGCGTTATTAACCGACATACGGGTTCGGCTGAAACGGGTTATGGAGCGCGATGCGGAAGATGCGCGGGTGCTCTCCGGTCGCAAGCAATCGATCAGTGGGGCGTTGAACGCGACGCGGGCGGCGGGACAGGCGATGTCGGCTTATCGGGCATCGGGACCGCCACGATCGCTTGATCGATTGGACGAGGCGTCATGAGTTCGGCAACAGCCACCACAATCACGCACGCACGCGGGTCGGTCGATTCCGCGCGCCGATCCGATAGACCCGCCGAACCATACGGTGCAAAGGGTGTCGATCTTGAGTCCATGCTGCGTGCGTACAACGACGTGACCGAGCGACTGAAGCGGTCGCACGAAGTGCTGGGACAAGAGGTGTACCGACTTCGCGAGGAGATTGAGCGGAAAAACAAAGAGTTGGAACGACGCGAGCGACTGGCCGCACTGGGACAGATGGCCGCGGG
>CAZWWW010000357.1:0-3950 GCA_964637715.1 uncultured Phycisphaeraceae bacterium
CGTATCGAGTCGATTCTCCGGATGAAACGGTGATTCGACCGCTACACAATAAAAGGGCTTGCTCTAGTCTGCAAAAGGGCGCTGCGGAACATTTACCCGGGAGGCGTTCGTAAGGTATTCACGCTGTACCTTCGTTCGAGTCGGCCGCGCCTTCCTCTTTGAGTATCTCCCTGGCAGTATCCCAGGTCAGCCAGTGTTCAAACCACCAAGCCAATTGTTTCCATTTCCCATAGCGGGCGTAGATGCGCTCAACTTGTTTGACCGTCGGCTTTGTTCCGTTCGTATGGGTACGGGCGACGTGGGCTATCGTGGCACTATCCACGGATAGATGACTGTGGCGATCCAGAAACGAGAGCAATACGTGGGCGCTCGATGGTCCGATGCCGTGTATCGTGCGCAGACGCGCCAACAATTCTTCGTCGGTCACCTCGGCTGAGCGGCTCATGGCATCCAGCGCGTCCGGGTCAAACCTGCCGTCGCACACATCACGACAGAAGCCGAGAATCTGCGGGGCGCGATAGCCCACGCGACAGACTTCGAGCAAATACTTCTCACCCGCCCGGAGTATTTCGCGCGGTATGGGCCAGGCGTTGAGACTTACGAAGTGACGGACAGGCGGGCCTAGTTGACCGATGCGGTTAATCATCTTGACCGCCTGCGTCCAATTCACGTTGGTGGCGCAGAGCGATTTGATGATGTTCTCGCTCATGGAGGCGGATCGTAGGGTTCGACCCGCACCGATGGTGGGTATGACGTGCAGTGTGTTGTGATCCCGGCAGAGTGCATGGAACTCTTCGACGTGGCGATCGAGACCAAGCACCACCCGCGACCGTTGTTGCACGCCGTCGATGATCGAGGCGTCGAGTTCCGCGCCCTCCACCACAAGGCGCAGTTTTGTCCGCCGTGCGGTTCGTGAGGTTTCGGTGATCGAGACACGCAGGGGGTTGCCGCGGTGTCGGTCAATGATCTGCAGGCAGCGTCCGCCCTCCGACCAGCTCATGGGGGCGCATTCGTGCCAGCCGTGGCTCAACGCGGTGGCTTTCAGCGAGAAAGGCCCGGGTACGCTTATGGATGTACGCTTGATGTCCACGATGTGTGCCCCGACCTCCGGGCCTGACCTGAGCGTCCTATTGAAATCCTGCAGCCAGGCGCGATCGGTCCGGCGCAACCACCTCAGACCTTCGCGGCGTGTTGTGGTGACGTCAATGGTTGACGGATGGTGCAGGGTCGATAGCGGGGGACTGGATGCAGTTGGTGCCGCCCATCAATCGCCAAAAAAGGAGGCGGTCGGGGCACAGAGCCCCATGTTGGCGGCGGCTCGCTTTACGGCCCGTTTTCGTGACACATTCCCTAAACTTCTTGACCCGCCCGGCCTGTTTTGAGCCCTGGAGGCGGTTGCGTGGGTCTTGAGTTCACCCACGGTGTGCGAACGAGAAGGCCCTAGCATTTATCGGGCCACTTGAAGCTAACCTGTTGATAGGGCTGTGCAATGCGCCGCAAACCCATATATGGCATTAGGTTGTGGATCGGGAGAATGGACGCACAATATGTAGTGTTTCTAATTGACAGAGGCCGATATGTGACATACCATTTAGATTGCCATCGTGTCTTGGCCGACGCGAGTAGCGACAGCCTTGATGGCGGCGATTCGGTGTGATTCGTCGCTTCGGTGTCGCTGGCTTGCAACCAAGGCAGGCATGACCGTTTGCGGGTTTGGCCTTGCATAATGAAGGAATCAATTCGGCGCTTCGGTGCCGGTGGGAGCGTGGCGACATATGACGCAGACAGCGGTTGAGAGTCGATGTGCGGGCGTGATGGATCGTGCCCGCCCGGTAGAAGCAAACTTCTCGGAGAATGCCCTGCGCGTCCTCAAAGCGCGGTACCTGAAGAAGGACGAGGACGGCCGGTGCATCGAGACGCCGGAGGATCTGTTTCGGCGCGTGGCTTCGGCGATCGCCGGGGCGGAATCGCTGTACAGTTCCGATACGGCGGTCCGCAGCGAGTGGGAGAATCGCTTCTACCACCTTATGACCAGCCGCCGGTTCATGCCCAACAGTCCGACGCTGATGAACGCCGGGCGTGAGATGGGCATGTTGAGCGCGTGTTTCGTGCTACCGGTCGGCGATAGTATTAACGAGATTTTCGACTCCATTAAGCACACCGCCCTCATTCAAAAAGCCGGCGGCGGAACCGGTTTTGCGTTCGATGAGCTGCGCCCCACCGGCGACTATATCAGCAGCTCGGGCGGAACGACGAGCGGGCCTATCTCCTTCTGGCGCGCCTTCAGCGAGGCGACCAACGCCATTCAGCAGGGGGCGTTCCGGCGCGGTGCGAACATGGGGATGATGTACGTCCATCACCCCGACATTCTCAAGTTCCTCCACGCCAAAGAGGACTTGACTCAGTTCACCAACTACAACATCTCGGTGAAGATCACCGATGCGTGGATGGATGCGTACCTGGAGGATCCGGACGGCCCGCATGTGGTGAAGAATCCGCGAACGGGTCAATCCTTCTATCTGCCTCGAGACCTGGACATCGCGGGCTACTCCATTCGATCGTTGGTTGAAGTGCCAAGCGATGGCACCATGCCCGAAGGGACGTTTTATACGCGCCGGGACATTTGGGACATCATCATCAAGAACGCCCACCGCACGGGCGAACCGGGCGTTTGTTTTATCGACCGGGTCAATCAGGATAATCCCACGCCACACATCGGGCGGATGGAAGCGACCAACCCCTGCGGCGAACAGCCGCTGCTCCCGTACGAGGCGTGCAACCTGGGCAGTATCAACCTGGCGGCGTTTGTGCGGTGCGACGATCGAGGCGGTTCGTCGGTGGACTGGGACGCGCTGCGCGACACCGTGCGGGAATCCGTCCGGTTCTTGGATGACGTGATCGATGCGAATCGGTATCCGCTTCCCGAGATCGACCGGATTTGCAAGGCGAACCGCAAGATCGGACTGGGAATCATGGGCTTTGCCGACGCGCTCTTTTTGCTGGGTGTTCCTTACAACAGCGAGGAGGGGGTAGCCCTCGGTGAGCGGTTCATGCGGTTCGTAAACGACGAGTCACATAACTACGGGGAGAAGCTGGCCGGCGAGCGCGGCTCCTTTCCGAACTGGCAGGGAAGCATTTACGACACGCAGCATCATCGTCCGATGCGTAACGCGACCACGACCACGGTGGCTCCAACCGGTACGATCAGCATCATTACGGGTTGCTCCGGCGGGATCGAACCGTTGTATAGTCTCGCGTTTTTCCGTAACGTGCTGCGCGGTCAGGACGAAGGCAAGACGCCGATGGTCGAGACGAACCCGGTTTTTGAGGCCGTGGCAAAACGGCAGAGATTCTTTGGCGAGGGATTGATGGAGCGTCTTGCCACGGACGGCACCCTCGCTGAGGTCGAAAGCGTACCCGATGAGATCAAGCGGGTGTTTGTGTGCGCTCATGACATCGCCCCGTCATGGCACATGCGCATGCAGGCCGCTTTCCAGAAACATTGCGACTCGTCGATTTCTAAGACGATTAACTTTCCCGAGACAGCCACCACCGACGACGTCGAAGAGATTTACCGGCTGGCGTATGAACTGGGTTGCAAGGGTGTCACGGTCTACCGCAATGGTTGCCGGGCTCATCAGCCCATGGCGCTGAAATCGAGCGACAAGCGCGGGGCGGACACCCGTGCCCATGATGTCGTGGCCGCAGAGCCGCTCAAGCCGGCTGTACTGCCTGAGATTGTGAGTGGTATCCGGATTCGACAGCTTACGCCGTTCGGGAACATGCACATCAACATTACTGTTGACCCCAAGACCGATCGCGAGCTCGAAGTCTTCGCACAACTGGGCAAAGGCGGAGACCTGGCTAACAGTGATTTGGAGGCGATCTGCCGCATGATTAGCCTGTGGTTGCGCTCGGGCGGCGGGCTGGACCAGGTTATTCGGCAGCTT
>CAZWWW010000358.1:0-3946 GCA_964637715.1 uncultured Phycisphaeraceae bacterium
GGGGGGGGGGGGGGGGGAGAAAGACGACAAGAGGAAGTTCGACACCTACCGACACGTTGTCGCCACACAGCCCGCCTGCCGATGCGTCCGCCGCCAACCCGCTCACCCCGCCGTCCGCAACCGCCGCCCCCACGCGGAGGGCGAGCCCAAACGCGACGATTACGCCCAGGGCACTGGTTACGGATACCGGTCGCGCACCGCGCCCGACGACCATCGGCACGACCACGACAGCCAGCATCGTGCCAATCAACGCAATCATCGGTGAGAATACGAACAGATCGCGCGCGATGTCGATCGAGGAGAACAGGCTGGATTGTGCGATCGCCATGACGCTCACCCTGAGTTACTGAATCATCGACAGCGCACTGGTGATGTGCTGGAGCATCAAATCAAGCGTGCCGTTGGTGAAGTTGAAAACCGTTTGTGTCGGCAGCACGCCGATCGCAATGCATAGAAGTGCCAGCGGAACGAGGATGAACGTTTCGCGCGGTGTAGCGTCCCGGTAGTCCTTATATTCGTCGCGTTCCCTGCCGAGGTACACACGGCGAATCAACCAGAGAATGTAGCCCGCGGTCAGAATCACGCCCGCCGCGGCGATGATCGCAATGGGATAGGCCCAGGCGAACTTCTCACCGGCTGCGAACGTGCCCAACAATACCCATACCTCACCAATAAACCCGCACAAACCCGGCAAACCGAGGGCCGCAAAGAACCCGATCGTGGCCATCGTGCCGTACCGGGGCATCGTCAGCCACAAACCGCCGAAGCGATTGATTTCGCGGTGATGAGCACGCTCGTAAATCACGCCGACCAAAAAGAAGCACATGGGTGAGCTGATACCGTGGGCGATCATCTGGAACATCGCACCCTGGAACCCGGCCTGGGTCATCACCGCGATGCCCAGCAATACGTAGCCCATGTGCGAAATGGAACTGTAAGCTACGAGTTTCTTGAAATCGGTTTGCGCCATGGCGCACAGCGCCCCATAGATGATGCTGATCACGCCGACGAGCGCCAGCGTAAACGCCCAAAACTCGCCGCCGGTCGGAAAGATCGGATAGCACAAACGAAGGAATCCGTATCCGCCCATCTTCAGCAGCACACCGGCCAGGATCATACTGATGGGCGTCGGTGCCTGAACGTGCGCATCCGGTAGCCAGGTATGGAACGGAACCGCCGGCAGCTTGATAGCAAACCCGATGAACAAGAACATGAACATCAGCGGGGCGAACTTGAAACCTAGAAATGTTGTTGTATTAGCGGCGAAATGTTCCTGAATGACCGGGTTCATGGCCAGCTCGATCATGTCGAACGTGCCGTGCGTGAGCATCGCGCCGTCTGTTCGATACCCACTCGCCACGCCGGTCAAACCGGTGTGGGCCATGTTGTTCGCAATCGCCGCGTCGCTGTAGAAGTACATCGCCACCAGCGCCACGAGCATCAGGACCGAACCGCCCAGCGTAAACAGGAAGAATTTGATGGCCGCGTATTCACGACGTTCGCCGCCCCACACGCCGATCATGAAGTACATCGGGAGCAACATCAATTCCCAGAAGATGTAGAACAGGAAGAAGTCGAGCGAAACGAACACGCCCAGCATACCCGTTTCGAGCAGCAAAAATAGTATGAAATAGGCCCGCACGCCCTTGTTGATCTTCCACGCCGTTTCCATGTTCCAACTGGCCACGCACGCGAGAAACGAAACGAGCGTGGTCAGCACCAGCAGCGGAAACCCGAGCCCGTCGACGCCGAGGAAGTATTCGATCGAAAACGACTCCCCGGTAATCCACGGGAGGCGCACCACATGATGCAGCGTGCCGTAATGGGTTCCGAAGATGGCTGACGGGTCGCCCGCATGACCGGTAAAGGTGCTGAACAGCACCAGCGACAGCGCAAGCGTCGCCAGCGTGGCTCCGACCGCGACGACGCGCACCATGGCTTTCGGTACGAACAGACAGACCAGTGCGGCGACAGCCGGTAAAAAAACGATGCTTGTGAGAATGTTCATGGTTGCCCTACAACCGATTAATATGTGTGACGACCGTACCTACGTTTTCTTCGAATCAGCGCTTGATCCCTCGCGCCCATCACCATCGGACGCCGGCTGGAGCAAGGTATTTTTCCCGGTAACGTTTGAATCACGGTTTCATCCGATTCAACCACTCGATTCGACGAGATACAGTATCAGAAAACCCTTTACTGCTTTATCACAGCTTGTTTTGGGGTGGCATGGGCAAGCGGCAGCTTGCCCGTGTTGTTCGGTTGCGGATGATCACGGGCAAACAAGTTTGCCCATGCCACACACAACACACCCTAAGAAAAAGCTGTGACGCTGCACTACCCATTGATGACGCCACCGGCGATCGCTGCCGGTACGGCTGTTTTCATTCCGTACACCAACACAAGCACGAAGGCGATTGTCGCGACGCCGACGGCAAACAGCACATAGTTGCGAACGCGCCCCGTCTGTGGACGTCGAAACAATCCGCCGATGTCCATCGCCGTTTTTGCGGTTCCGTTGAACACGCCATCCACGCCGTGCTTGTCGAGGACCATACCGGAAAAGGCCGCGAACCGCTCGGTGATCGCCGCGAGCGTATCAAACATCAGATCGATAATCCAGGTGTCGAAGAAACGGGCGATTTTTGCGATCAGCACACAGCCCTTAACCCACACGAAGTCGTAGAACTCGTCGAAGAAATACTTCTTTTCGAGCAGCGTATGAACCGGACCGGCCAGCCGTTTGATCCGCTCACCTACCGCTAATCCTCGTGCATAAATGGCTATGGCGATCAAAAACCCGACCACGAACGCGCCGCCGACGCCGTACAGCAACCAGTGATGCGCCGCCAGTATCGCCGGCGTGTGAACCTCACCATCGATGGCTATAGCCATCGGCGCGGCCGACGCGGTTGCCGCCGCGTCCGCAATTAACGGTCTGAACAGAAGATACCCCGCCAGGATGGTACCGGTTGCGAGCACGATCAGCGGGACGAACATCAACGGCGATTCATGGGCGTGGTGGTAGACGTGCTCGTCGCGCGGCTTGCCCATAAACGTCATCCACCAGCAGCGCATCATGTAAAACGGCGTGACGTAGGCGGTGATGATCGCCAGCCAGAACATCCACTTCGGCAGCGGACGGGTATGCTTAAACATAGTCGCAAAGTCCATAAGGCCGTGCGATGCACCCGTTGCAGCATGGTCCGCTTCATGACGACGCGGTTCATTCATAGCGAGTGAAGGGGGCGGATGCGAACCGCCCTGCCCGCGCGCGTGTGGGTCGCCGTGATCCTGCTCACTAAACGACGCCAGCATCAACGCCGACGCCGCTACGGATTGGTCCGCTTTGCTATCCGCAGACCTGAGCCCGGGCGATCCTTCCGCACGTTCGTCGTCGAAACGCCTGCTCGCGTGTTCGCCGTGCGTTTCCCCCTCATGGTGCACCTGATGTTTCTCGAGCGCGTCCCATTGGTACGAGCGGGCGTAGGCGACGGCGAGAATCTCATCCTTGCTGAAAAACCCACCGAGTCCCAGTTTCGATGCGCCGATCGTCAAACCCGGAATCCCCGCGCCGGCGATGGCCAGCACGCCAATGAAAAAGGTCCAACACGTTACGGGCATCTTTTTGCGAAGACCGCCCATCCGCCGCATGTCCTGCTCGTGATGACAGCCTTCAATCACCTGGCCCGATCCGAGAAAGAGCATCGATTTGAAAAACGCATGCGTGATCAGATGAAACAGCGCCGCCACCCACGCCCCGCAGCCCATGCCGAAGATCATGTAGCCGAGCTGAGACAGCGTGGAATAGGCCAGGCACTTTTTGATGTCGGTCTGCACCACGGCGATCAGGGCCATGAGTGTCAGCGTGAGGCACCCGATGAGCGCGATGAACATTAGCGCGTCGGGGGTCATCAACCGGAACACACGGGCGACAAGATAAACA
>CAZWWW010000359.1:0-3944 GCA_964637715.1 uncultured Phycisphaeraceae bacterium
ACGCGCGTGAAACCCCCGTCCGATGAGATTTCGTTCTTTGACATCAAGAGCTTGGTCGGGGACGTGCGCGGTATGTTCAGAATCGTCGGTCAGCGGATTGGTCACGACAACGACCAGGCGCGTCGCAGCGTCGGAGCCATGTCCAAGATGATGGATCTGGTCGACATCGTTGACTATTCCATTACCACCAAATCCACCCGAAACAATCGATCCTTTATGGATCAGTTCACGCTGTACCAGACGGACACGAACAACAAACCGCTTGCGCAAATGTGCCTGAACCGCAAGCCCTTTGAGAAGTTCGATCGGTACATCCCCAAGAACGCGACGAGCTTCAGTATGAGTTCGGGTGTCGATCTCGAAATCCTCTACGATACGGCTACGAAGTTCGTCAAAGACAACGTGCCCGGTGGCGGGGACATCATCGCCGAACTGAATGGATTTATGTTGTCCGTCGGATTCGATCCGCAGCGCGATCTGTTCAGTTGGTGGTCTGGCGAGACGATCAAGGTGTCCATGCCCGCGGCGGTCGTTACCCCCATGGGCGGCGGGTCGGACTGGGCTATGATGATCCGCGTAAAAGACCCGAAGGCGGCGTCGGATCGTGTGAATGCCCTGATCGACTGGGCCAACAAGAAAGCGCAGCAGCGTGGCCAGATGCTCATGGTCTCGCCCGCCAACTGCACGTGCGGCGGGGGTTTCCGCGTGGTTACCCACCCCATGCTCGCCATGGTGGCCCGACCCGTTGTCGGCGTGAAGGACGATTGGCTGGTGATTGCCAAGTCCGCCGCCACCGTGGACCGTTGCTTCGCCGTGGCTTCGGGGGACGCCCCGTCGATTCTCAAGAACGAACGTTTTCGCAAGGAAGGGTTAATCCCCGACGGTCCGGTCCGCAGCCTCTCCTTCGAGGACCTGAGTAACCGCGGCAACGAGTGGGCCGGTGCGGCGGCGGGGATCGGTATGATGGGCGGGATGGCCATGGGTATGATGCCGCCCGAAGTGCCTCAAGAGGCGCGTCAACTCGTGCAGGGCATCATGGGCATTATCTCCAAGCTGGCGCCCGTCTTGCAGCAGATCGACTTCTACAGCGCTCAGGCCTCGCGCAGCGTTATGGACGGGGATCTGGGATTCCGCACCCAAACCGTGATTACCTACAAACGATCCGCGCCGGATGCCGCTGCCGTAAGTGACGCCGCATCCCGGGAGTAGGCGCACCGCACCGCCACATTCTCCCATCCCTCGTCGTTGCCGGCTTGCTATGATCCCGTTTCGGATCAGCGCAGGTCGGATCCGTACGCCCCCTCTCCGAACACGTCTCCCACGTGACCGCCCATTCTTTTCGGGCGTTCATCTTCTCGCTGTTGGCGCCTCGTCTGATCTTATCGGTTGTCCTGCGTGCGCGTTTTGTATCGTACGGTCTACTCAACGGAAGTACGGCAAGGTGCACGGGTTGTTCATGCGGGGCATGACCAATCCAACCTTCTATCCCCCTCGTTATTGAGAAAGGACGACGATGGCAACGGCTGTTTCGACGAGTTTGTATGAGCGTTTGGGTGGTCAGGCGGCGGTGACGTCGGTGGTTAAAGACTTCTACCGTCGCGTGCTGGCGGACGACATGCTCAAGGGCTATTTCGACGGTGTGGACATGCCGCGGCAGGAGCGCTCACAGATCGACTTTTTGTCCATGGCGCTGGGTGGTCCAAACAGTTATAAGGGTAAATCCATGCGCGATGCGCATAACGGGTTAGGGATTACCGCGCTTCATTTCGATCTGGTAGCCGGGCATCTCGTGGATACGTTGAAGGGTGCGGGCGTACCGGCGCCGGCGATCGAGGAAGTTGTTGCGCTGGTCGGTCCACTCAAAGCAGAGATCGTCACCTGTTGAAGCCGCATGAACGGCGCGGAGCAACGATCCTCAAAAACCAGATCGCTCAAGGACATTCATCGCGCGACCACGGAGTCGCGTCGAACCGTTCGCGCTCGTCCGGTTTACCCGCTTGACCCCGTGTCGTACTCGTTGCTGAAGCATCAAAACAGACAATGACTACGACACGCCCAGCAAACCCGGTGCGAGCGCTTGCAGCGCCTGCAGGATCGCGCAGGTGTAGAGTCCCGCCACGACGTCATCGCCGACAACGCCCCACCCGCCGGGCCAGCATCGCTCGATCCAACGCGCGGGGGGCACCTTGACAATGTCGATGGCCCGTTCGATCAAAAACGCTACCAGCGCCAAAGGCCAACTGAACGTGTGCAGCAGCCCGATTGCGAACAGGTAACCGACCACCTCGTCCCAAACCAACTTGCGGCTGTCTTTTTCACCAAGCCACCGGTCACCCACTTCGTGTATCCACACCGAGGCGAGCGTCACAACACCCACGACGACGGCGAACGTCGTCCGCGACCAATCGTGCATCAAGTAATAAAGGGGGATTCCGACCACGGCGACCGTCACGGTTCCCGAGGCGGGTAGGTGCCCGAGCGGGCCTAGTGAACCCACGCACAGCAACAGCCGCTGGGCGGCGGGGCGGCGTGGACGTTCCTTGCGATCGTGGTGAACCATACCGTGTCTATCGGACTCTCGATGCCGATTCGATGCCGCGAGATGGGCGGCGGCGCCGTTCCGGTGGTGGCCTGGCGCCGAAACCCGTACACGCAAGTCTCAACGCCCGGCACCGTCCCAAGTGATCCTGATCGGCGGTTCCCACCCGAAAGCCGATCCGGGCGGCGGATGCGCCGTAACGCAGCAGTAACATAGAGGGTAATGGGTTGCCCGTCGCCTGTGAAAAACGATATATATGCAACTGGCTTTGCCGGTCATGTTGAGACACCGAACGCAAAATGACGCGACGTCCGGCAACGTCCTTTGACGCGGGCATGCGTGCCGCGTCGCTCATCGGTGGTTAGGGCTTTCGTACGGTCTTGTGTGAGGGAACGTATCAAATGAACGCATGGAACAAACAACTCGTCAGGTGGTTGGGCGCACGGCGCGCCTTGTTGAGTGGGGTGATGGCGGTCCTCGCAATCGGCGCGACGGTTCCCCGGGTCAACGCGGTTGATCGCACCAAGTACCCAACGTCAGTTGTGGGTCATCGCGCCAGGAAAGGAGTAAACCCGCGAAAAGCCGATCCGGTGGCACCCGCGCGGGATCCCGAGGACATTAAAGGACCAAGACCGATCATCGAAGTCAAGGAGTCGGCGCACGATTTCGGCACGGTGTGGGTGGGTCCGGCGCTGAGTCATGCGTTTGAGATTAAGAATGCCGGCGACGCTGTGCTCGAAATCACGCGCGTCAAACCGAGTTGCGGGTGCACGATCGCGGGGCAGTATCCGCGCACGCTGCAGCCGGGCGAGACGGGCAAATTTCCGTTTTCGATCAACTCGAGCAAGCTGCACAGCCGGTTCAACAAGTCGATCACCATAACGTCCAACGACCCGGTGACCCCGCAGGTCCGTTTGACGCTCAAGGGTGAGGTCAAGCAGTATGTCGCCATCACGCCGAGCAGCGCCAATTTCGGACGCCTGCTGGGTGATGACCCGCAGGAACGCGTGCTGAACATTCAGAACAATACGGAGAAACCGCTCAAGCTAACGCTGGACAACGAGGCGGACGGTGGATTCAAGTTCAAGCTGGTCACCAAGAAAGAGGGTCAAAAGTACGAGCTGCACATTACGGCCGAACCGCCGTTTCAGGCCGGCATGATGAAGGGCGACGCCCTGCTGAAGTCCAACATTGATCAGCAGAAAGATCTGCGCGTGATCGCCCGAGCGGCTGTGCCCGAGCGCCTTGACGTACAGCCCAAGTCGATCACGATTTCCAGCCGCGCCGCCACCAACAGGGGCATGTCGCGCGTTATCCGCTTTACGAACTACGGGGAAAAGGATGTGAGAGTCACCGGTGTTTCTTCGGATGACCCGGCTATTAAGCTGACGCTCAACGAACGCAC
>CAZWWW010000360.1:0-3929 GCA_964637715.1 uncultured Phycisphaeraceae bacterium
CGAACTGACCGACTGGAATCAAGATCGGCTGTATGCGCTCAAGGGCCGGATTGTGTCGCGCGGTGTTGGTGCCGTTACGGGACTGGAAATGCCGGTCTTTGAGAAACGGCGGTTTCAGCACGGGGCGATCAGTGACCTGAGCGCGTCGGCATTGTTCACCGCAACGCCCAACGAGTTCCGAGGCGCGTTCCATGCCCTCTACCAGTAAGAAACAGCCCGTGCTCTCCGACGCGTGGGTGCTCCGACACCGCCCGCCCAAAAATGTCGTTGATCCAAACCGCCCGTACGCCTGCCTGGTGGAGAAAGAGCGAAACAGCACCGGCCGCGTTGAGGACGTCGCCACGGTGTTCCTCACCAACAGAGAGTGCCCGTTCCGTTGTGTGATGTGCGATCTCTGGAAGAACACGACCGACACGACCGTGCCGGTCGGCGCGGTACCGCGGCAGATTCGATGGGCCTTGGAGCAGCTTCCGCCTGCGTGTCACATCAAGCTCTACAACGCAGGGAGTTTTTTTGACGCCAACGCGATTCCGCCCGAAGACTACCGGGTTGTCGCCGGGCTCATCGCCGGCTTCGATTCGATTATCGTGGAGTCGCACCCGCACATGATCGGTCGGCGCTGTTGGGAGTTCAACGAGTTGGTGGCCGGTGATCTGCAGGTGGCCGTCGGGCTCGAGACCGCCGATCCCGATGTGCTTGGCAGGCTCAACAAACGGATGTCGCTTAACGATTTTGATCGCGCCGTGGCACAACTTATCCGCCACGACATATCGGCGCGCGCCTTTATTCTTGTTCGCCCGCCGTTTATGACTGAGACCCAGGGACTCCTGTGGGCGAAGCGATCGATCGACTTCGCTTTCGACGTGGGCGTTGAGTGTTGCGCATTGATTCCGACGCGCGGCGGTCCCGGCGCGATGGACGATCTGGCCGCGCGAGGCCTGTTCGCCCCGCCGCCGTTGGAAACCCTCGAAACCGCGCTTGAATATGGGATCGGACTGGCGCGGGGCCGCGTCTTCGTTGATCTGTGGGATATCGAAACGCGCTCCGATTGTCGGCACTGCGCGGCGAAACGCATCGATCGCCTCGACCGTATCAATCTGACCCAAAAAGTTGAGCCGGCGGTCATGTGCCATTACTGTGGGTCAGGATGAACCGGCAAGGTTAGCCGCTCGTCGAAAAAGTGTGGCAACAGCTTGCCGCAGATGTGTTGATCGGCGAGATGCCGGCGCAACGCGGATTGGCAACCGGTCGGCAACAAGCTGTTTGACCGGCGGTTAAGATGAGTGGAGTGTCCGACCATGGTGAACGGATGATGCGACGCGAAACGTGCGACATCGTAGTGTTGGGTGCGGGTTTCGGCGGGAGCTTGCTGGCGATGATCGCCCGGACGGCCGGGCGGCGCGTGCTTCTTTTGGAGCGCGATTCCCACCCGCGCTTTGCCATCGGCGAATCGTCCACGCCCCTGGCGAATCTGAAGCTCGCTTCGTTGGTCGATCGATATGGCCTCGCTTCGATCAGGCCGCTCTGCAAGTATGGTCCCTGGAAACGCACCTACCCGCAGGTCGCCTGCGGGCTCAAACGAGGGTTCAGCTTCTTTCGCCACCAGCGCGATCGGTCGTTTGACCCCGACCCGAACCACGCCAACGAGCTTCTGGTCGCGGCCAACCCCGACGCCGAGCGCGGCGATACCCATTGGTACCGGGCCGACTTCGATGCGTTCATGGTGCAACAGGCGCAGGAGGCAGGTGTTGTCTACATCGATCGATGTGACACCAATGAGATTCGCCGCGGCGAATCGTGGCAACTGCGCGCGACCTGCCCCGACGATTCGCTGGAGGTGACCGCATCGTTTCTTATCGATGCGACGGGTGACAGCACACGGATCGCCGAGGTGGTGAAGACAAGCGACGTGACAGACGCCTTCCGAACACGGACGGGCTGTCTCTACGGGCATTTTCGCAACGTCGCCCTTTGGTCGGACGTGCTGGTTGAGCGGGGCGCGTCCATCAGCGACCATCCTTATCCATGCGACGCCGCAGCCCTGCACCACGTCATCGACGAGGGCTGGATGTGGGTGTTGCGTTTCGACAACGGCATAACGAGTGCCGGATTCTCGCTGAATCCGGCGGTCTATCCGCTCGACGACGGGCTGCCGGCGGAGGTGCAGTGGGCGTCGCTGCTGGCGGCTTATCCGTCGATCGCCCGCCAGTTTGAAAACGCCACGCCGGTCATGCCGATCGTGCGCGTAGAACGGTTGCAGCGTCGGTTGAGTCCCGTAGCCGGGGCAGATTGGGCGATGCTGCCGCACGCCGCCGGTTTCATCGATCCCTGGTTGAGTACCGGTATCGCCCAAACGCTCTACGGGCTCGAGCGGCTGGCGTGGGTGGTAACCGATGGCTGGGCGGCGCCTGATCGTTCCCAACACCTGCTTGCCTATGACCGAGCCGTTACCCACGTGTTCGATCTCCTCGATCGGCTCGTAGCCGCGTGTCTGCGCAGTTTTGATCGATTCGACGTCATGGTGAGTTTGACTATGGCATACTTCGCCGCCGCGATTTACAGCGAGGAGCGCATTCGTGCCGGGCACGACGCGCCGACCGATGAGTTCCTTCTGGCGAACGACAGGCGTTTTTGTGAGATCGCCGTTGACCTGTGTGAGTCCGCCGCCGGCGTAACGGATGCTGACGAGTTCGCCCGTCGCGCAGCCCGTCTGCTGGCACCTTTCAACACCGCCGGGCTTTGCGATCCTGAGCGGCGAAACATGTACCCCTTCACCGGGACAATCTGATCCTCCTCGTAACACGAACCAGCTTGTGTCGAGCCATTCGAGTAGGCTTTGTGCGCCGGTTCAGCGGTTGATGCGATTCACCGGATGGTAGGGGTGTGCCTGACAGTAACGGCGTTCGCAAAGAACCGTAGCCGAGATCGTTCTTTCGCTCCACGGTGAACGGTTGACCTGCCATGGGCGTTCGTACTGCGTTGTTCTTCTGGCTGCTCACGGGAGATTCCGTCTGTCAAATTGGCACGCGGATGAGGTTGAGCGTCGGTCGGCTGCCATGCTGGCAGGAGCCGCGAGGCGGGCCACAACGGGCTGATGTGTTCGTAAATCCTTTGTTTTTAGATAATTGCGCCGTATCGAAATCCGCCTGTCTCGGTGGCTCGCATCTTGCAAATATCGTTCGTCGTTCCCCGTGCCGGCCGGGGTGACCCTGCAGGGTCATGACATAGTCTTTTAGAGCCGGGCGAAACGACAAACCGGTCAACCAAAGGGATCGGATTCGAGACAAAGACACCGAATCATAGTCGCAGCGTAAGGAGAGTCGCAACATGGCGGTGAAGCAACTGGCCTACGATCAAGAGGCAAGGCAGGCATTGTGGCGAGGCGTCGAAAAGTTGGCCCGCGCGGTGAAATCCACGCTCGGTCCACGCGGACGCAACGCCGTACTCGACAAGGGTTGGGGTGGTCCCAACGTCACGAAGGACGGGGTAACTGTGGCCGAGGAAGTCGACCTTGTCGACAAGTATGAGAACCTCGGCGCCCGGCTGGTGAAAGAGGCGGCCAGCAAAACGAGCGATGTCGCCGGAGACGGTACAACCACGGCGACGGTCCTGGCTGAGGCGATCTTCCAACACGGGCTGCGGAATATCGCAGCCGGTGCGGACGCCTTTGCGCTGAACCGGGGCATCGCGAAAGCCGTGGAGGCGATCGTCGCCGAGCTCAAAAAGATGTCGCGACCGGTATCGCTCAACAAGCGCGACGACATCATCAGTGTCGCCAGAATCTCCGCTAACAACGACGACGTGATCGGCAAGCTGCTGGCTGACTGTTTTGAGAAGGTCGGCAAGGACGGCGTCATTACGGTCGAAGAAGGCAAGACGTCCGAGACGGAGATTGAGGTCGTCGAGGGTATGCAGTTCGATCGCGGGTT
>CAZWWW010000361.1:0-3912 GCA_964637715.1 uncultured Phycisphaeraceae bacterium
GACGTACCGCGTGGCGCAAGCGTCGAACGAAAACGGGCCGCGTCGACGCGCCACAAATGCGTCCACACGGCCCGGTGTTTTAGTCGGAACGGTACAGGTCGTTGAGCTATCCGCCGTCAGGTTCGCAGCGCCGCCTCGACGGTACTACGCGGCCAGGTATCGCTCCTCCAGCGCGAGGCGGATTTTTTTCAAGGCGTTGTTTTGAATCTGGCGCACGCGCTCCTTGGTCACACCGATGATCAGGCCCACTTGTTCGAGGGTCTTGGGCTGCGGTTTGTCCCCGGTGATCGGTTTACCCAACGCGAACCGCTCCCCAATGACCGTATGCTCCACTTCGCTGAGATCCGCCAGGTTGCGCAGAAAGATCTCTTTGACTTCGTTGACGCAATCTCGCTCCAAACCTTCGCGTTGTGTATCGGCGAAATCGCTACGTTCCATGGCCGGGTCGAACTCCATGGGGAACGTCCCGCGGTATCGACTCGCGCGCATCGCCACACGAGAGAAGCTCTTGAGGATCGCCCGGCAGGAATAGGTGCTGAATTTGTAGCCGCGTGAGCAGTCGAACTTCTCAACGCTGCGCAGCAAGGCCATGTTGCCCTCGCTGATTAGCTCATTGAAGTCAATGTGGCTCAGCTTCGTACGCTTGGCCATCGCAATCACCAGCGGCAGGTTGATGCGCACGATGGCGCTGCGTGCCGTAAGGGCTCGATGCCCCCATGCCAGAAGCGATTGGGTAGCTTTGGCGGACAGACGTTTACCGGCATATTTGCTCAGGATACCGGCCACGCGGTATCGGGCGTAGTTGTACCGGCTGAACAGGCGGGCCTCCTGCTCATAGGAAAGCGTGGGCACGCGTTCGCCGGCTGCGACCGCGTCCATGATCGGCTCAACCTGTTCCTGAAAGCGCGTTGACGAACCGGTCAGCTTGGCGACTTCACCAAACAGCTTCGATTCGATTCGCGGTTTGCTGAAGTCGGGATGGTCCACGAAGTCCACCGGCTCATTCAAGAGGCGCTCGAGGAGCACCTCATCTTCCGGTGCGAGACCGCGGAGCACGGCGTCCGTCGGGCGCTGCGCCGTGGGTAGTATGGCGGTTTTCGATCCCGCCTTTTTCTTCTCGATGACTTGCGTAACCATGGTTCCACTCCTCCGTACGTCACTTCCCCCTGAGCGAGTCTGCCGGGCAGGGCACAGGCCCTATAACGTCCGGCTCCTATACGATATACGTCCCGGACACGTTGGCGGATTACAGCCAACGCGCTGAATCGTCGCGAGCGACATACGCCGACCGCAAACAATGCACCAAAACCAGGCGTATTGCGCTACGCTAAGGGAGATGTACGGCGGGGGGACCGACTGCCGTTTGTTGTGTTACCACACGGTTGACCCAAGTATAGCACACACCGAGCGTCCAGACAAGCAAACAAGTCAAGTAAAGATCGGGTTGAATTGTGCCACAGCATGGCAGCCACAACGCGCCAAAAACAAGGGTTCTCGGGCCCAACGCATTTGTGCGATTGCACTACCGGGAATCACTGAGGGTAGGGCCGTCCGTTTCTTATCAGTTTGCGCGAAACGGGCGCCGCGGTGTCGTATATATGTCGACACCGCTCAACGGGAGCGTAATTGCCCTCTATGAATGGAGATATGTGATGACACGTTGCATGGTTCGAATGGTTATTATCGCCCTCGTTTCCAGCGCTCCGTTGCTGTTGGCGTCGCAGCGGATCCCCGATCAGTCCGCCAAAGGAAACAAGGCGCCGCGTCTTGTGGACTTGAGTTTTCCGGGGGGCACGATCGCCGACTATCTGGACGCGCTGCGCAAGCAAGTGGGCAAGGAGACAAATATCGTGGTTACCGACCCGCGCGCCGGTGAACCGGTTCTTCCGGACATCAGCCTGAGCGGTGTCACGGTGGATGCGGCGGTGAACCTGATTGCGGCCCAATACCGGCTTGATAACGGGCGAAAAATAAAGGTTCGAGTGGAGGGTGTCGGCGACTTGGGCGAACAGCAGGGCACACCGCTGTACCGTATATCATCCATCGGTGTCGGACGCGACACGCCGCCGAACGTACGGGTATGGACCGTCGCGAGCCTGATCGACGACCAGGTGAAGGCTGACGACGTGTTAACTGCTGTCGAGCTGGCTGTCAGCTTGGCCGGTCCCGGTTCGAAACCCGCCGACATCCGATTCCATGAACCGACCTCATTACTTGTAGCCAACGGCAGTCCAGAGCAAATCGACGCGATCAACAGTGTGATCGCCCAATTGCTTGAAAGTCAGCACCAGCGCCTCGAAGAGGAAGCCCGTATCGAGAGTATGCGGAATCTAGCCATGGTGCTTGAGCAGGCGAACCAGACCGGCGATTCGAAACCGGCGAAGACACCGCAAGCTCAATGGCTGAGCGATATTGAGCGATTGGAACAGCTCGTCCAGGAGCAGGCCAAGGAGATTCAATCGCTCAAGAAACGAATCGGGCTCGTCTCCCCGAAACAATAGCGAAGCAAGTGCAACGAGCTTGAAAACACCGACGTCACGGCCGATCGCGGGTCGTTACATGCGTACAATAGTGGTGGTGGTGGACACGGTCGGCCAATAAATAAACGTGGGTGGTTGTCGAGCGGAGCGGGAGATTGCTTCCCTGCCAGTGTAATCTTCCAGGTGTGTGCTCCGTTACAACATTTCGACGGCACGCGTTATTCGGAAACGAAACAGATCACCACAGAAGGTGCCCCCTTGAGTCGCTCGGCAAGAGAACTGACTGCTCGCATCGCCCGTGGTGACCGGGAGGCTTTTACCGAGTTTTATCATCGTTGGTTCGATCGTCTGTATGCCGAAGCACGGCGCATCACTAATAGAGACGAGTCGTTTTGTCTGGATGTCGTACAGGATGCGATGATCCGTGTGATTCGCTCGCTCAGACCTGTCGAAACAGAGCGTCAGTTGACCGCGTGGCTAAAGACCGTAGTGCGCGCAGCCGCGTATGACAGGCTCCGCGGTGTGTTGCGTCGCCAACAACGGGAGGCCTCGCGGCATAGTGCCGATGCCGTTGACTATGACGATGACGGCGCGTGCGAGGCCCTGCGCGATCGGCTTCGATGGCTGCGCCGTGAGCTGGCGTCGATGGACGGATCAAACGCCCGCCTGCTCGTTATGCGCTATCGTTTGGGTTGGACGCTCGAGCGTATCGGTGCGGTGCTGGGCATCGCAGCCGGTGCCGTCGACGGGCGCATTCGACGTGCGGTTGCCGGACTTAAAGAGCGCGCGAAGGAAACATCCGATGAATGAACGACACCCCGAATCACTAAGCGAAGAGGGCCTGCGTCGTCGCGAGGCTATGCTGGGTACCTTGCTCAGTGAAATCGACAGCACGCAAGCCGCGCGACGGAAACGGCGGCGCGTATCGTCAACACTGGCGCTTATCATCGTTGTCGTCGTGGCGGCGCGCTTTACCCTGCCGCTGGTTGAACGCACTGTCGAGCGCGGTCAACCGATCGTGGAATTACGGCCTGACAACGCGTCCGAACCGTTACCGATCGGACGGGATCGCGCAGGCGCTGTTGCACCGCGCGTCGTCGTGACGGTCGTTCGCGGCGCGCACACCACGCGGGTTCTGTTCGTGGACAGCGATCCGACTATTGTAGCACGTTATGCGCCTCGGCTGCCGGTCGGCATCATACGCATTCTGGACGACCGCGCGCTTCTGGATACGTTGGCTTCGATCGACCGACCCGCCGGTCTGATCCGGATGGGGGATCAGGTACGCCTTACCCGACCGGTAAGCGACGCGCAACTCGCGCTGGCCGCTTCGTCAAGGCCTGACACGATGCGCTAACAAGTACTGTGGTCACGCCGGCGCCCTCGTAACAGGCACCGACGCGGTGTGCGCGTCTGTGTGTGTGGCTATTGT
>CAZWWW010000362.1:0-3902 GCA_964637715.1 uncultured Phycisphaeraceae bacterium
CCATTGTTCCCTGCCGTCCGAAAGCCGGATCGAAAAGAGGGTGCCGTCGTCGTTACCGAAGTAAACCGAATGCCTAACGATGGCAGCCGTTGAAGTGATCGGCTCGGTTCCCTCAAAGGTCCATAGCACGGAAAGGTGCAGCGGTAGCTCGTCGTGGGACACCCCCGTACAGGCGGGGTCACCGCGAAACTGAGGCCAGTCTGTGACCGTCCGGCTCGTGCTCCCGCGCTGCGGCGCCCCGTGCGCGCCACTCCCGATCAGCCAGCCCGTCAGTGCAAGACCGAGACACAGCGTCATGCGAAACGAGGGCGCGTCGCGGAAACCTTGAACCTCTTGTCTACTCATGCGCATCGTTTCAAGGGGTTGACCAGGATGATCCGTTCGTCTGAATGACTACTCGCTTTATCGCAACCCGTCCCCATCGTTTCTGGCAAGCGACCGCACAATCATGTCGGTTTGAATCGTAGCACCAGCGACGCACCGACAGCCGCGAGCGCAATGCCGACATAAAAATAGACGCTTGGCGGTTTCGTGGGCTTGGACCAGATCATCGATACGAGTGTGTTGACGATCGGCGCGCCGGCGAACACCAGAGGGGCTACGAGAATAGGTGAACCGCCGTGGCGCATCGCAAACACGATACCCAGCGCCCCGACCGCACCGAGCAACCCGGCAAACGTCGAGAACCCGACGGCGCGCGTCGTAAACTCGAACGGCTCCGCTTTGGTCAGGTACATGTGCGCCAGGACGTAGATCGAGACGACGAAATAGGCGAGCCCGACAAAGAGGAACGCCCGCAACGGTCCGCGCGATCCAAACGACGTCTGTCCGTGGTGAAGCGTCGGCACATAGGCACCCCAGCACACAATGGTCAAAACCACAAACACCATCCACGGTTTCATACGATGCTCCGTCTTAGAACTAACTACCGAAACAATCCGCGCCGGAATATCGAACCCACAAAGACGCGTACATATTTCTCTGCCCACACGATGATGAATCACCCGGTTTGTGGAACCAATCCCTCCAGCGCACGCCGGAGATCATCCGGAATCGGAATGGATCGGAACGCTCCGTTGTCCATCGCGCAGCAAACAGCCTTCGTCTTGCCCAGTGCGACCCGGTTGCCGTCGCGCGCGAATTCAATGTCATAAGCCACCGACCGCTC
Source organism: uncultured Phycisphaeraceae bacterium (assembly GCA_964637715.1). Classification (GTDB taxonomy): domain Bacteria; phylum Planctomycetota; class Phycisphaerae; order UBA1845; family UBA1845; genus CAZWWW01. Next base: position 1,169 of record CAZWWW010000362.1, read on the forward strand.
ACCCAACTGTGCGACCGTCAGGCGCAGTTCCAGAACATCCTCGAAATGCACCGGCGTCATGTATTCGCAACTCGTAACCACGCGAGGCCAGCTAATCGTTGCATCGTGCGCGTGCGTAATGACACAGGATCCGAGCGAGCGCCAAAAGGCGTGTTCGACCTCTTCCATCATGCGGTAGTAATTGGCGAAATGCAAAACCCCCGCGAGGTCGGTCTCGGCGAACTGAACCATACGCCGCATCGAAAAAGGTGTAATGTGTGCACTCAAGGCGATTGATCCAGATTCATTTTGTCCGACGTAGGGTGGGCCTTGCCCACCCACGCGTTAGGGATATCGTTTTCGGGCGAAACGGCCGGTTCGAGCATCTATTACCGGATTCGTTCCCGGGTACCGAAGAATCGCTTTACCGTTTCGGCGGACGGCGGTTTGGTCAATAGCGAAACCACGACCAGCGCCACCGTCGCAGCCGCCAGATTCACCGCAACCGGCATCATACCCCACACGAGGTATTCGCTGCCGCGCGCCAGACCGGTTTCACGATAGGCCTGAATGAACAAAAGGACCCCGCCCACCGCTGCGGTCAACACACAGGCATAGGCGCCCGCCTTGGTCGTCCGTTTCCAATAGAGCGCCGCAAACACGAGCGGAGCCATACTCGCAAAACCGGTAAAACACCAAATGCCGAGTCGAAACACGTGCGCGCCGGGTATCAGCAAGGACAGAATATACGTCACGACGGCCATAGCGACCACGAACGTGCGCCCCAGCAGCACCAACGTTCGATCGCTCAGCGTCCCTTGCTTCGTGTAGTGTTTCACGATGTCATTGGTAAACATACTTCCGATGCACAACAACTGCGAATCAAGGCTGGACATGATCGCCGCCAGGATTCCCGCTACGAGTAACCCCCCGATGGCTGTCGGCGCCAGCTTGTTCACCATCATGGGCAGCACCGCGTTGGCCTTGGCGAAATCCGGTGGAATGACCGCCAACCCCGTCTCCGGAATGATCGCCGACGTAGCCCAGATACCGATCAGTACACTCGGCAGCCAGGTCAGCATCATGAGCAACGGATGCGCCACCAACATCAACTTAAACGATTTCGCGGACTTCGCCGTCAGCCAGTGTTGAAACAAATGCGGGAACATCGCTACGCTGAACGGAATGAACAAATAGGTGAAGAACACCAGCGGTGGAATCTCTTTCGGATGGCGCGGCTTGATAGGGGAGGTGCCGGCCTCAAACTCTTTCAGACGCGCGTCGTATACCTTTGCGTCTGATTCATCGGCACCCAGCTTCAGGTGCGCCGGATTATAATGAGCGACCTGCGCCGTCGCTTGCGCCGGTCCACCGAGTCGATGCGCGATCACCGCAAACGTGACGACACCCAACAATATGAACACAACCGTTTGAAGCGTGTTCGCCCAGGCTGCGCCGCGCACACCGCCCATAAACACATAGGTGAGCGTCACGGTACACACCGTCGCCCCGCCCATCCAGAAGGGGATCCCGCCGCGCGCCCCCGCCCAACCCTGGCCGTTGAAGGCGCCCGCGGTGATCGCCTCGATCGCGGTGGATGCGCCGATGACGCCCATCAACAGATAAGGAATGACCAGCCCGAGCAACGCAGGAAACAGGATCAACCCTATCTTGTCCGATTCGAAGCGATCCCGAAAGAACTGGATTTGCGTTTGATAGCCATAGCGCTTCCCGAACGACCAGAGACGCACGCCTATGAGAAAAAAGCACACGGAATGAAAAATGCCGGACCACGACACCATTTTCCCGTAAACACCAATACCCCCCTTGAACGCCTGAGCGCTGCTGCCGATGATCGCGAAGCTGGTCATGGTCGTACCGAAGACCGACATGAGCAGCACAAACGATCCGATGCCGCGCGACGCCACGAAATAGTCCGCCGCCGTGCCCCGAAACACGCGGCTGCTGAACACGCCGATGCCAAGCAGAACGATGAGGTACGCGATGATGACGGCGACGGCGATCTGTCCGGCGTTCCAGTCCATGCAAACCCTCGTGTTAGTGATCGAACGGACCGGCTGCGCCGCCGCCGGATGCTTCCGTGTCGTCAACGTCAACGTCAACGTCAACGGGCCAACAGTACCGTACCGCCAGTATGGCGATCACCACGGACGCGAGCGAAATCCCCACGTGCCAGACCAGCCCGATCGGCAGAAAACCCAGAACGAGCGGCTCATAGCGATGCCAGAACCAGAAATCCTGATGAAGGATGACCAGCAACAGGATCAAGACCGGGATCACCCGTTTCATCAAACCGACACACTCCCTTCAAGCGGGATCGGCACGGGCAGGTCCACGTGATCGCGCATGGCCTCGAACACGACGCCCACCTCGTCGTTGAACACATCGCCGATCAACAGGCGGACGATGTGGTCGTGATAATCCGGATAGTCCCGGTTGAACGCACCGAAGCTGAATCCCGGCGAATAAAAGGCATGGACGAGTTGCCTGATAAGCTGCATCCCGCCCGCCAGCTCAGGCCCGAACGATCCGAGCTGCGCACCGGTGAGGGTATCAGTCTTGAGACCGTGGTCAATCGCATCCGCCGCAAACTCGCCCATCTTGAGCGCCAAAAACACGCCCGACGAGTAGACGGGATCGAGAAAACCGAACGCATCGCCCACCAAAACCCACCCGTCTCCCGCCAGGCGCCGCGCCCGGTAGCTGAAGTCGCTGGTTACGAACGAACCACTGA
>CAZWWW010000363.1:0-3897 GCA_964637715.1 uncultured Phycisphaeraceae bacterium
AAACGCTGGACATGCTGCAGGCCATGAATACCGGACACGACGGTTCGCTCACCACCGTCCACGCCAACAGCACGCGCGACGCGGTCGCGCGTGTCGAGACCATGGTGATGATGGCCGGTTTCGACCTGCCGGTGCGCGCGATCCGGCAGCAGTTCGCCTCGGCGATTCACATACTGGTCCAGGCCCAGCGGCTCAGCGGCGGTGCCCGAAAGATCATCAGCGTTACCGAAGTGACGGGGTTGGAAGGCGACATCATCACGATGCAGGATATCTTCAGTTTTAAGCAGAAGGGTGTGTCCCCGGCGGGCAAGGCGTACGGAGAGTTCGTCTCGACGGGCATCAGGCCCGCATTCATGGACCGCCTGAAATCGGCGGGTTGCGAACTGGATCCGTCCATCTTCGAGAAAAAAGTGCTCATAACGGACGACGGGGAATAAGACGAGGTATCACCATGGCGCTCACGGCAATGACAGAGTTGATCGGGCAGACCTCACCGTTGATGTACATACTTCCGGTGGCGGGCACGATGCTGGTGTTCTTCGGCATCTATCAGGTCTTTACCGAATCGAAGGCCCATGATCAGAAAAAAGTGCGCGACCGCCTCCGCGGTGAACGTGCCTCGTCGGAAACCGCCGCCGACAGTCTGCTGCGGCGCAATACGAAGGACATGTCGAAATCGCTCGCCGAGGCGATGATCGGCAAGCTCAAGGTTGTTCCAAAACTGCAATCGCTCATCAACCAGGCGGATCTGGATTGGTCGGCATCCAGTTTTTTGTTCAACATCGGGGCGGCGGCGGTGATCGCGGCGTTTGGTCTGATCGCTATGCAAGTGAACATCGTCGCGGCCATGGGGTCCGGCGGGGCGTGTATTATCTTACCGCTTGTGTGGTTGAGCTTTACGCGCAACCGCCGTATGACGAAACTCGCCAATCAATTGCCCGACGTGTTCGAGATGATGAGTCAGGCACTCCGCGCGGGTCATTCGCTTGCAGGGGCTGTTCAATTGATCTACGAACAGGTGCCCCCGCCGATCGCCACCGAATTTGCGCAGGTCTATCACGAGCAAAACCTGGGTATCAAGATCGAGGACGCGCTCAAGTCGATGGCGGACCGGGTGGATTCATTAGACGTCCGGTTCTTTGTGACCGCGGTCCTGATCCAGCGCCAGACCGGGGGCGATCTTGCGGAGGTGCTGGACAACATCAGCGGCGTTATCCGCGAGCGTATCGAGTTGGCGGGTCTGGTGCGGGGTCTGACGGCGGAAGGGCGCCTCTCGGGGTGGGTGCTGTTTGCCCTTCCGTTTCTCGTGTTCGGCGGTTCGATGTACCTCAATCCGGATTATGCGAACACGCTGCTGGAAGACCCGCGCGGCAAGATCATGCTGATGGTCGCCGCCGGCATGCAGTTGATGGGTATCGCGATGATCCGCTGGATCGTGAACATAAAAGTGTAATCGCGGTGCCGAAACCGCGCGGTAGCGCAGGGGCTCCCCGTCACGCGGCGGACGGATCGCGGCGGGTGCCGATGAATTAACTCGACCCGGCGATACGCTATGAGCGCACACGCTGACGTGTCGACGTTTGATAGCCTGGAGTGGTCGTTATGAATCTTTATCTGCTCGGCGGACTCGTCGTGGTGAGCGTTTCGCTCGTCATCTACGCCCTATGGCCCAAAGACCAGGAAGAAACAAACGCAATCAAGCGCCGCATGAAAGGGCGCAGCGCTCTCGATAACATCTCGGTGCTGCGCAAAAAGGCGAAGGAGTCGGTCGCCAAGCGGGTGATGGATAAGGTTGCGCCGTTGGCGGTGCGTCCCGTGATGATGAACAACGCGGAGAATATGTCCAAGCTGCGTACGAAGCTTGCCTCCGCGGGGTATCGTTCGGACACAGCGCCGACGACGTTTCTGGCCAGCAAGACCGTCGTTGCCGTTTTGATCGGCCTGGCAGCGGTCGCCTATGTGTGGGCGAAATCGGTCACGCCGTTTAATGCGTTCGGAATCGTCATGCTGGCGGCCGGTATTGGGTTCTTGATGCCCGATTTCTGGCTCAGCTCGGCCATGTCGAGTCGGCAGGAAAAGATTCGTCACAGTCTGCCCGACACGCTTGACCTGTTGGTGATTTCCGTCGAGTCGGGCCTCGGTCTTGACGCCGCGTTGCAACGCGTGGGGGACGAGATGCGCGACGTGCACCCGGTTTTATCGGAAGAGATGCAAATGGTCACGCTCGAATCACAGATGGGCATTCCGCGATCCGAAGCGTTGACCAATCTTTCGACGCGCACCGGCGTGGAAGAGGTTCGTTCGCTCGTGTCGATCGTGAATCAGGCGGAGCGATTCGGGACGAGTATCGCCCGCGCGCTGCGGAATCAGTCCAACGCTTTGCGCGTCAAGCGCCGGCAGGCGGCGGAGGAGCGGGCACAGAAGACGACTGTCAAGCTTATGGCACCGCTGATCCTCTTTATCTTTCCGGCGATCCTCGTGGTGCTGGCGGGTCCCGCGGCGCTCAAGCTCATCGAAACGCTCAAGAACACTCCGGGGTTGCTGTAGGGCGACGTCGCAGGTCAACTGACGGGGGCTTCTCCTGACCGCTCGTTGCTTTGTTCGCCGTGCGCCAACGCCACGCTTGGGTGAACGGGACCTGTTTCCGCGCCGCACCCCCGAGCGCGGCGTCATACTCGAACTCGTCGTTCTCGATTCCGGCTTGCAATGTGCCGGGGAACCACGTAATAGGTCTGGCAGCCCACCGACGGCGCTCATCTGCGCGACTCGTATTCTCCCGTCATAGCATTATAATGCTAACCTGTGACCACCATTGAACCAATCTATAGAGCGTTTTCTGATATTGTGTATCGCCGAACCGAGTCGTTTTACCGGATGAAACAGTGATTCGACCGCAACACAAAAAGGGAGCTTGCTCCAGACCGCGGTTGCGCCCCGTCGAAACCTTCCCGGTCGAAGACGCTGACGGCAGCACCGTCGGTCTGCGCGATGCCAGCGGACTCTCGGAGGTCATGCTGAGTCTGTCGCCCTCCGCGCTCTACTTGCTTTCACTCATGGACGGTACGAGAAGCACCGAGGAGCTCTGCCGACAATTCCAGATGGATACCGGTCATGCCGTCTCCCTTGAGACCGTCAACACACTGATCGATCATCTCGACACCGCGCGGTTTCTAGAGGGTGAGCAGTTTGAGGCTCACTACGCATCGTTGCTCAGCGCCTATCGTGCGCGCGGCGTGCGTGACATGCCGCATGCGTTCGACCTGGGGGTGACCGATGGGTCGGGTGCGGTTTTCGACGGGATATTGGGCGATGCCGCGGCGCATGATCCGATTGGTTTCGTTCGAGGCGTCGTCGCGCCTCACCTGGACTACCCACGCGGTCGCCCCTGTTACGGATCCGCCTACGCCACGCTGCGTGATCGACCCGCGCCCGACCGCGTCATCATCCTGGGCACGAACCATTTCGGTCGCTCGAGTTCAGTCGTCGTGACGCGTAATGATTTCGAGACCCCACTCGGACGAACCGCAGTCGATCGCGCGTTCATCGAGGCGCTCGAAGCACGATGCGGCGACCTGCGTCGGTATGAGCTCGACCATCAGCGCGAGCATTCGATCGAACTGCAAGTCGGTTTCGTGCAACATCTTTTCGGACCGGATGCGGTGACGATCGTTCCCGTTCTCTGTCCCGATCCGTGCGGACCCACGGGGACCGCACCCTACGACGGGCGGGGCGTTGACCTGAAGGATTTCGCGGAAACCCTGCGCGCGCTCATCGAAACCGACGCCGATCGGGATACGCTGCTGATCGCCGGGGCGGATATGAGCCACGTGGGGGCAAGTTTCGGCGATGACCGGGCGCTCGACGACGACTTTCTGAACGAGGTGCGTACGCATGACC
>CAZWWW010000364.1:0-3894 GCA_964637715.1 uncultured Phycisphaeraceae bacterium
GGGGGCGGGCGGCTGGCAAATCCTTAGACCACGTGACGAGAGCGAAACTCAAGGCGTGATATTTTCCTGAGAACATCAGGCAGAAAGTACTTTGTTGATGCGCTCATCACCGTCCAGACGTGTTCGATGGGGCTCCAAACCAGCCAGCAAATCGTCAATCACCCGATCCGACGTATACCCCTCCGCTTCCGCCGAAAAATTCGTCACCACGCGATGGCGCAGCACGGGTTTGGCCAGGGCACGTACATCCTCCATGGCGAGATGGTCACGCCCTTTGATCGCCGCCCGCGCTTTGCCGCCCAGCAAAAGGGCCTGGACCGCACGCGGACCCGCGCCCCACGTCACCATCTTTTGCACGAAGTCGGGGCGGTTCGATTCATTCGGACGCGTAGCCCGCACCAGATCCAGCGCGTGACGAACGACGTCGGGTGCGGCTGGAACACGCCGGATCAGTTTCTGAAATCGAAGAATGTCGACCTTGGACAACACCTCGCCTATGTCGACGCTTTCGCCGCCGGTGGTTCGCTCCGCAATCTCATATTCGTCGTCGTAGGTCGGGTAGCCTATGAAGACCTTGAACAAGAAGCGGTCCTGCTGCGCTTCGGGCAACGGATAGGTTCCTTCCTGTTCGATGGGGTTTTGGGTGGCCAGCACGAAAAACGGCGGCTCAAGATCGTGACGCTTACCTCCGGCGGTGACGTGTCGCTCCTGCATCGCTTCGAGCAGCGCGGCCTGGGTCTTGGGCGGCGTTCTGTTGATCTCATCCGCAAGGATCACGTTGGCGAAGATCGGACCGGGCAGGAAACGAAACGCCCGCGCGCCGCTCGCCCGATCTTCCTGGATCACTTCCGTTCCGGTTATGTCCGACGGCATCAAGTCGGGCGTAAACTGGATGCGGTTGAACGACAGACCCAGTCCCCGCGCCAGCGTGGAGATCATCAACGTCTTCGCAAGACCCGGAACACCTTCGAGGATGCAGTGGCCACCCGCGAACAGCGCAATCAATAATTGGTCGACAACGTCATGCTGCCCCACGATCACCTTCGCCAACTCGTCTCGTATGCGCTCGTACGCGACGCGCAGTTCGTCCATCGCCTTGACGTCGTCAGCGCCCGTTGTTTCCGTGTTATCAGTCATTCAACACTCCCGAACGTTAATCAGAGGATGCTCCGCCCCACCCCCAACATACAGACCATACCTCACCCTGTCAGCCCATTACACATATCTCCGTACTATTGCTGCATGATCGGCAGTTGGTTGTACGGTAGTTGCAGGATCACCAGCGCAATCGCCGTTCCGTACACGTCTCCCACCCCGTCCCCAAACCACGACCCGTCAGGAAGCTGCTGGGAAAGAATAAAGTCTCGCCGCTGCGGAAAGTATTTGTTCCAATAGGGGTCGGAGGAAACGTACAACGCCTGAGCGAAATAAAGGTGGCCGTAATAATCATGACCGCGCAAGGCAACCCGCGGTCTCATCTGTTCCTTGCAAAAGGCGAGCGCTTTGAGTGCATGGGCGTCTGTGTAGGCGCCGGCGTTGAACCAACAACACACCGCCGCCGCCGTGATGGGAATGCGCGACGAACCACTGCGTTGACGCAGCGCGTAACGAATGCCCCCGTCGCTGTTTTGCGAATTGACAAGGTATTGCAAGGCGCTGTCGATGACCCCTTTCGGTACCGCCAGCCCGACGTTACGGCAGGATCTTAACGCCTGAACCTGCGTCACCGTAACCGATCCTTCGTCCCCTCCGCCGGTCGGCGTATAAATCCAGCCGCCGTCACGGCTCTGAGCCCGGGCCGTCAAATCAATGGCACGCACCAGTGCGTCGTGAATGGTGCGGGCTCGATCAACGTCCTCGGTCATGCCGTATAACTGGCTCAAAAACAACATGGAAAAGCCATGACCGTACATGGGGCGGGGGTCGTTCTCGGTGCGCGCGAGCAGCCCGCTCGGTGTCGTCTGGCGAAGCAGATAGCGCGCCGCCCGGTCCACCTCAGGCGCGTAGCGACCTTGCGTTGTTGTGTTTCCGTCCATAAGCAACGCCAAACCCGCCAAGGCCGTCATGGCCACGGGGTATTCACCATAGCCGCCTCGATTCGACCACGAACCCTGGCGGTCCTGCGCTCGCTTGAGATAGGCCAACCCTCGGTCAATCGCCCGCGCCGTTTCCTCATTGATACCCGGGGGCAACCGCCGCGGCGCTTTCGTCGCCCCGGCGGTCTGAGCGCGTGCCCCTTGTGACGCAAACGTCATCGTACAGGCGCCGACAAAAACAAGCGCCGCTAACGAGCCTGTTAAAGACGCACGCCGACTTCCGCGGGCGGACCGCACCGGTTCAGGGAGCCTGTGTAGCGCTCTCCGGGCTCCCCGTCGCGCAAGTTTCAACGCCACCTGAGCCGCAGGCTTCAGCCTGCGCGAACACTCGTTTCCCTTTAATCTTAAAGAACCGATTAGAGCCGTTATCGTTTTCATGGGTCGGTTCTTGGACCCCCAAACCGGCATCGAGACCGGGAAGATCGCGCGGGCTGAAGCCCGCGGCTCGGAGCACAAAAGCGGGAAATGCTCTCTTCCTAAAGAACCGACCGTGTGACCGGCGTCACGCCCGTTCTGAAACGCCGCACGAGACTCTTGACCCGCACGGACGGGAAACCGGGGCCACGCTGGTTGTCGGGTGGTGTTCATCAGGTTGTCAGGAGCCATCCTCGTCCAATGCCTTGCCCGTAGCGGCATCTGAAGGCGTGACCGCTTCTATACGATACGCTTGAATGCCGAGTGTGGTACCCAGCACCACGGCGTTCTTGAACACGGCTACGTCTCCGTTCAGTTGTGAACGCGAGCGCGGCGGCAATACGTCCCGCCCCAGTGCCCGGGTTTCGCCGGTTTTCGCGTCGATCAACGCCAGACCAAGCCGCTTGCGATTCTGGTTTAAGGCCGGTTCGTCGTAGGCAACGACCGCCGCCGTTAGACCGCCGTTCACAACGAGCGGCAGCGAATTGGAAGGACCCTGAGGCAAATCCGTTCTCCGCCACAACTCATCACCGCTTGTTAAGTCTAGGGCAATCAGCGCCGGCTGTCGTCTGGCGGTTTGGAGTGTCAGTGCCTGAACCAGCAACGTGGCATCGATCATCCGTCCGTCGGACACACGCTGAACCCCCGGTAGATGCTGATTGAGCAGAACCGTACCGGTTTCAGCCTCTATGATAGTTAGGTTCCCACCCAACAGTCCGACGCCGACGAGCCCGGGCGCCGGTTCGAACATACCGACTATTGGTTTGGGCAGGGTGATCCGCCACGCCTCGCTACCATCCTCAAGGCTTAGCGCCACAATCGAATCGGTCTTGTCCGTGACATCCGGTCCGCAAATGACCGGACCGGTCGTAACGAGCATGACGGGCCTGGACTTCGGATCGGGCTGGCGGAATACATGCCGGGCCACCTCCGCACCGCTGCCGCTATCGAACAACATGACGCGCTCGAGCCGGGGCCCGGCGGTAATCACACGGTTGTTCGTTAGCGTGACGGTGGCAACGATTTCGCCGCGCAGGTCGCGTTCCCACACGGTCGATCCGTCCAACAGGCGCATCACCGTCAATCGCCCGTTGTGAGGCATCGCGGCCAGCAACCCCGCCCTGGCGGACATGCGCCAATCCAGCGGGGCTTCCCTACCCGGTCGGCTTCTCGACTCGTAGGGTCTCATCCACAAGCGCCGTCCGGTGAGCAAACCAAGCGCATACAAGCCATCGGTGCCGTTGACGACGACCACCTGTCCATCCGACACCGCGCGGCGCACGCGGTCCTGCGTGTGCCCGCGATTGACATCCACCGATTCGCTGAACTCCTGCGGCTCTCGAAGCGAGGTCTGCCAGAGCAACGAGCCGTCTTCGGGGCGCTG
>CAZWWW010000365.1:0-3886 GCA_964637715.1 uncultured Phycisphaeraceae bacterium
GGGCAAGCTGCTGCTTGCCCATGCCACCCGAAAAACAAGGTGTGACAAAGCACTAAATAACTTTGTCTTGACTGGGCCGTTCAAGATTGGACTTCCGGTATTCGCTCAGGCGGTAATAGAGCTTGCGCGTGCTCATGCCCAACTCTGCCGCCGCAGCGGCCCGGTTGCCGCCATGCCTGCCAAGGGCCTCGGTGATACATTCATATTCGATCTCGTGCATCGTTCGCGGTGCGTGGCGCCGGCGGGTTTCGTCGGCTTCATCGGTTGCGGTCGGCGTGGCGTGGCGTGGCTGATCTTCGGGCACGTCGAAGCGCCTGCGCCAAGCCCGATGAAGCGCCTGCTCGATGTCGCCCAATGACGCGGGTTTGGTGAGAAACTCCACCACGTCCAATCGAATCGCTCGCTGTGCCGCCTCTATTGTCGCGAACCCGGTGAGGATGACGGCGGACGTCGCCGGCCAACGTTCACGGACGACTTCAAAGCAGCGAAGACCGTCCATGCACGGGAGGTTGAGATCAAGCATGACGATGTCGCACGGATCCTGCTCCATAAGCGCAATGGCGTCCTCCGCGGCCGGCGATGCTTTGGCGCGAAACCCGCACTCTTCCGCGCTCGATACGAGAACGTCGCGCAAACGCGATTCGTCCTCTACGATCAGTACCGTCGTCTCTTCCGTCGGCTTGAGGCACCTGGTCATATTTCATCCCCATCATTCGAACACGCCGGCAATTCTACCGTAAAGCGGCTCCCGAGGCTTGGTCCGTCGCTCTGGGCGGTGATGCGCCCACCGTGTGATTCAACGATGGCGTGCGTGATCGACAAGCCCAGACCGAAACCGCGCCGTTTGGAGGCCTCGCGCTGCGTGAAGAAGGGGTCGAACACGTGCTCGCGCACCTCCGGTGTCATCCCGTGACCATTGTCCGAAACGACAAGCTCGATCTTGCCGTTTTGACGCCGTCCTTCAAGTCGCACCTCGCCCACGTCCTGTTCGACGGCGTCCAACGCGTTGACCACAAGATTGAGAACCACCTGCCGGAGTTCCGTCTCATTGCCGAATACGTTCGAGCCGGCGGGGCAGTCGACCGTAACCTTACGTCCCCGGTATTGCTTCAATGAGGCCAGCATCGTCGCGACATCGTCCACGATCTGATCGAGAGAAACGCATTCCCGCTCTGCGTCACCGCCTGACGACAAAGACAATAGTTTCTCGATGATCTCCTTGCAGCGAAAGGATTCGTCACGAATGATGCGCAGCGCCTGCTCGGTATCCCGTGTGTCCGCGCCCCGCCCCGCCCTGCGAACACGCCGCAGCGTGAGTTCGGCGTGCCCCGATATGATGTTGAGGGGGTTATTGATTTCGTGCGCAACGCCGGAGGCCAGATACCCCACGCCGGCAAGCCGCTCCGAACGAACGAGTTCGCGACTCTTTTCCCGAACGCGCAGCTCCAGATCGTGGTAGAGGTCGTCGAGTTCCAGGGCCATTCGATTGAAATCCCGAGCGAGCTGTCCGAACTCGTCGTCGTTGGTGAGGGGGAGGCGTTTGTCAAACCGGCCGGAGGCAAGCGTTCTTACCGTGTCGCGAAGGCGGCGTATCGGTATGACCACACTCCGATACAAGGCGATGTTGACAAGCACCGTCGCCGCGATCATCGCGCACGACACGAGGGCGAGTACGATCAGCGTGATGTGAAGGGTCCGGCTTGATGCGATCTGCGAAGAAGCTATCGTTTCATCCATTTCGGTCGCGAGATGTTTGAGTTGAGCCTGTGCCGCCTTAAGGCTGACGAGCGCGTCGTCGACGTTTGACGCCTCTGATTCGGACGCCAGTAGCGCCGCCACATCGCCCACATCAGCGATAAGGGCGCCGAGATACCTGTCCTCTTGCTCCTCGTGTGGGGCGATATCCCGATGCTGTTGATCCTGGAATCCGATGAAGTTTCGGATTTCGCTCATAGCCGCGGACAATTCGGCGGCTGCTCCGTCGGGGGACGCGCTCGCTTCGATCATACCCCTTGCAATGATGAGGTGCTCCTCCAGGCTGAGGATCATACGCAGCTCGACGTATTCATCCCGCGCAATACGAACCGACTTTCGCGCCGCCAGCAGACCCCATGCGGCGCACCCGGCGACGAGCACGAGGGCCGCGACAAGCGCGGTGATTTTGAGGGTCATTCTTTTCGCGAGGGTCATGAACGTGTCCCTTTTGGCGTCGTATCACTATCATAACGTGGTCTGACCGGGCGCGGGAGTTCGCTGCAACTTTTGCAGTTTTTAGGCCGGTCGGTGCGTTCTGGGGTAGGCTTTCAGGAGGCCTCGCGGACGGGAACAAAGCGAGCGGGGCACGCCGTGCTTCCGCGCGGGAGTTTGGGCGACGCCATGACGCTGGTCAAGCGAGGCGTGTCGGAGTACTACCCGGTAAGTTCATTCTAGTGAAGACAGGGGCCACGCGCTTTCAGCAAAGTGAAAACGATAGGGATCGTCCATGCAGATTTTCCATACGTCCATTCCCGTTCGTGATCCGAGGCGGGTCGCGCAAGCACTCTCCGAGCTTGTTGACGGGGCGACGTTCGACTTTCTCCACCCGGGTTGCTATTTCGTGGCCTTCGGGGAGCCCGGATCGCTCATCGAGCTCTATCGAAAAGAGATTGAGCTTCGTCCGGGCGAGCCGGGAAAACCGTGTGTGCTGTCGGACAGTGATTCCCCGGCGCGATTCACCGGATCGCACACCGCGATCCGCGTTTCCGTAGGTGCCGACCGGGTTTTGGAGATCGCCCGCGCGTACGGGTGGCGTGCTGAAATCCATCGGAGACGCGTCTTTCGCGTCATTGAGTTTTGGATTGAAGACGAGTATCTCCTGGAAGTTTTTCCTCCCGAATTCGCCTCCGAATATCTGGCGGCGTACCAACTCGTCAGCTCCGCTGCGCTGAGCGGCGGAACGACGCCGGGAGAGGAGCGCGCCGATGCGACACACTAACGATCATGCCTCCGCTCCTGCGCATCATCCCGGTCTTTCGCGGATGCTCATGGGGTTCTTGCTTGTTTTCGTGGCGGGAGGCTGTGCCGGACCGTTACCGCTGCAGCGGGCGATCAACCCTCGAGACCAGCTTGCGTATGTCCGGTTTCTCAACGCATCGAACGGCGACGGGCGTACCGCCTATGCCGACTGGATGGCACGGGAGCGCGATACGACACCGGAGGCGATCCTCCTCAGGGACCGTGCCCTCAGTACGACCCGCAACCCGTTTGACGCCCACCGCGACCCCAAGGCTGTAAGCCGTGGAGCCGTTGTTTATAAGTTTCACTGTGCTCGGTGTCACGGTGACGACGCGCGGGGGCATGGTCCCTCCACGCTATCAGGCTATCCCGCGACGAACTTCAAGACATTCGGCAAACGTTTGGCGGCGACGCTTCATCGCGGGGCACCGCGAACGTGGTACCGCGTCATCCGTGACGGCACCGGCGATGTCGTCAACTATCCGGATGAAGCGACGACCGCCATGCCTTCTTTTTCGAAAACACTGACCCGCGAACAGATCTGGCTGGTCATCACTTATCTGCAAAGTCTCGATCGGTATGCCGTCCAAGATGGGCCGGAGAGCCAAAGATGATACGTTGCCTCAGCGGAGACGTACCGCTCAAAACGCTGCCGATGATCGACGAGGGTCGGGCGGAGGCGTTGGACAAGACCTCGGCGGTGCTCAACAGTGCGCCCGTGCGATCGCTCCGTTTTGTGCTCGATCGCCAGGGTTTAACGATTGATCCGCGAGCAATCGTATGCAAGGAGCTTTCCGAATCCCTTATCCGTTTGTTGTTCTCAGTGACGGGTGGGCGTATCGTGGATGGCGCCGTGGTGTCGGTGGTTTGCTTGTATGATCGAACGGCGGGT
>CAZWWW010000366.1:0-3856 GCA_964637715.1 uncultured Phycisphaeraceae bacterium
GTAACCGGTGTGCCGGCATGCGGCGCGGCGGCTGTGAGCTGTCCGGCGGTCAAGACCGTACGAACCTGCCAAGCGCCGGATGCGATCGTTGCGACCGGGTCACCTTTTGCCAGATAGCGCCCGGTATCCATCTCGGTAACCGACTGGATGACGTCGCCCTCTACGGGCGCGACGACGTCAAGGTCGGAGCGTTGCTGACGCGCCGCCCGGAGTCGGGCACGGATGCCGTGCGCGGCGGCTTCTTCTTGCGCCGCTTGGGCGGGTTCTTCCTCTCGGTACACGTCGCGGCGTATGTCTGACGCACGCGCCTGTGCTTCAACCTCCGCTAGGCGTTCAAGGGTTGCGTCGTTGACCAGTTGGGCCAGCGGAGACCCTGGTTCCACCTGATCGCCGGGTGACACATGGATCGTCCGTATGAACCCCGGCGTGCTGGCCCGGACGGTTTGTTCATGTTCGCGATGGGCGACGCCGGCGGCGTACACATTGCCTTGCAACGGGAGCCACATGAGCCCCGTTGGCAGGATCAACAGCAGCACAACGCTGATCGTCACCGCGCGCACGCGCCGCCCCATCGTTTCCTCCGCGTACCAGAGATAGTGTGTCAGCCGGAGTATCAGCGACACGAGCGTGCGCCCGAGCATGACGATGCCGAAGAGCATTCCGACGATAAACATCTTCGAGGCAAGCAGGGCGGTGATGGCGATCAACAACGAGATCCGGTACAGAAACGCCGCGACGCCGAAACTGCACAGGATGCCGGTCAGGCGCCGCCCGCCGTGGTGCGGCTGGGCGGGGATGTTCAGGAGCAAGCGTTTGACTTGCTCCAACAGACAGCGCGCGGATCGCGCCCGCAAGTTGGGCACCTCGATCAGGTCGCACAGAATGTAATAGCCGTCGTACCGCATCAACGGGTTGATGTTGAACAGGATCGTCACGGCGCTGGCCAGGAATATGGCGTTGTACGCGATCGAGTTGATCAGCGACGGACCGGTGAACGCCCACACCAAAACAGCGACACTGCCCATGGCGAGCTCGACATACATGCCCGCGAGTGAGACGAAGAGCCGGTGGCGTTTCTTGGGGAACCCCCACGCCGCCGTGGCGTCCACGTAAGCGCAGGGCGTGAACAGCATGAGGTAGATGCCCATTTCCGGGACATGGCCCCCATAGTGTTTGCAGGCGAAGGCGTGGCCGAACTCATGGAACACCTTGAGTCCGATGAGCGTCAGCCACATCGACAAGAGGTTCTCCGTCGCGAGGACGCCGTGTATGGGGTTGATAAGATCGGACCAATTGCGGACCGCAATGACGACGGCACACGTTACCAGCACGCACCAGAGAAGCATCGCCGGCGTACTGAACAGCGGGCGCACGAACCGGATGGTTCGATCGAGGAACGTGTTCGGATTCCACACCGGAATGCGCAGGAACAGAATGCCCGATATCTTAGAGCGCCGGCGGATCTGTTCGCGCAGCATATAGCGCTTATACAGCATTTGGCTGTCGGAAATGGGCAGCCTCAAAAACCCCAACTGATGAAGCGATATAATGAAATCGTAGAACCGGTCTTCGTCGTCGCGGCTGAGTCGTTGCTGCGCTACCAGCGCGTCAAACGTTGAACCAAGACTGCGTTCCGCGCTGATCCGCGTAAGGATTGTGTAGTCGTCCGGGTCGAGACGCTGACTCTGGAATGTAATCGGATCGCGGATGATGTATGCCGGTGCACCGCGAAACAGGTGGCGGCTCACTTCGAGATCTTCGCGCAGTCCGACACGCACCTCCCGAAGGGTGTCGGCGGGTTTGGATTGGCCGGTAGATTGCGCGTTCGACATGGGCTCGCCCTACATCCAGAATGCGATCCGCGCGTAGTCAATCAAGCGGTGCAACACGACCCACCACACGGCGCGCCGTCCCACATGGATACTGGCGACACCTTCCATTCCGGGTCGCAGGCTCGAATCAGCGGTGTGTATCGACGCCTCGGCCACGAACACGTTCCGCCGCGTACGCACTTCGGCATGAGGAACGACCCGTGTGAGCGTGAACTCGTGCTGCCGCTCGGGGTTGGCGAATGTGGCGAAACTGCCGTGGAGGTCGGTGGTCATGTCGTTGGTGGCGAACTCGGGCAATTCGATTTCCAACGCCCAAGTGCCGAGCGGGGCCACGGTATACAGCGGCGTTCCCTGGCGGAGCACCGCACCGGTTGCCTGGCGCAGGTCGCCCGACATGATGACCCCGTCAAACGGAGCGCGAACGAGCGTACGGGCGATGCGACTCTCCACAATGTCGAGCTTCGTGCGCACGAGGGTCTGGCTTGCCTGAGCCAGGCGCCTGTCCACCGGCGAGTCGACGGACATGGCCTGGTCTTTCTGGCGTTCGAGCACCTCCCATTCAGCCTCCAATTGCGCTTTCTGCTGGCGTAACTCCCGGTCGTCGAACCGGCAGAGCAATTGCCCTTCGGTGACGCGATCACCGGCCACCACGAGCGCCTCGGCCAGCACGCCGTCCACGGGGGCGGCGACGTGTCGGAGCCGGGCGGGCGTGACCACACAGGAAGCGGCTACATCATAGGCGATCGTTCCGAAACAAAACCAGCAGGACGCAGCGGCCAGCATGGCGAGCGCCACCCTTCGTCCCCAGCGCCCCGGTTCGATCACGGAACCAGCGATCGACCGTGCGCTGTCCATGATGTGGCGTACGAGCCCGCGGTGCGCGCGATCGACGAGTTGCAACGCGGACATGAACGGTTCGGTCCGCTCACGAATATCCGTCAGCGCGGCCGCCTTGAAGGGCTTGGACGACCGGTTTCGCACGCTCACAATGGCAATGGTTTTCTTACCGAGATGCAGCGGGATGGACGCAACCGCCGCGCCACCGGCTACGTCGTGCCAGCGGCGGTGCAGGGCGAAGATCGGTTGAATCTCGGTGTTCTGTGACCACGCTCCGGAGCTATCGTAGGCGATCGTTTCATCGGCGTCGTAGCACTCCTCCATGGCATTCTGGATGGCGGCGACACCGGGGCTTTGCCGCGCGATTTGATCGAAGCCCGAGATGGACAGCAACCGAATTCGTTTCCGGCGAACCATGCCCAGGGCTACTTGCTCGCAGTTGAGCTTGTTTCGTAATTCATTGGTGATCGCGAACGCCAGCTCCACCGGCGATGAATAACCGGCGGCCCGTGCCAGACCTCGATCGGGGGCGGACGGCTGACCGCTCGGCGCGCCCTGACCGATGAACGCCGCGCTGAAGGACGCCAGGCGACACAGGGCGTCGAGCGTGGCCAGTCGCTCTGACAGTGTGGTTTCGTCTACGCCGTCCACGACCAGCGCGAGGGCTCCGTTGGCCGGACCGGATGTGTCATAGACCGGCGACGAAAGAAAGGCCACCCGCGTTGCGCCGCGCTTTGATTTCAACAGGCGAGCCCGGGAACGGCATTCGCTCAGCGATTCAGTCAGGAACTCCTGCAAGCTCGCCTTCCAGAATCCGGGGTTCGTTGAACCAAAGTGGCAGTCGTCGTGGAATACTTCAGCCGAATAGCGGATATGCAACGCCGCGTAGGGGCTGGAAAAGAATGACGCGATGCCGCGCAGCGCCTCAGCCATGAACCGTGGGCGAGAAGGGGCCGAACGCGCCAGAGCTACGATGTGCGCAAACGGATCAAGGCGGGCGCCCGCGCCCGACTTTGCGACGTTGTCCTCCGCGGTCTTGTCCCCGACCGGTGGAGCACCCTGATTGGTTCTGGTCGCAGCCACTGGTTCCCATTAACTCATGAGCGACGACTCGTGGACGTCGGCTGTTTGCTCCGGCAGGCAGATGGGTGTGAAAAAGGCAAACCCCGATTCGAACGCCTCTTCGC
>CAZWWW010000367.1:0-3848 GCA_964637715.1 uncultured Phycisphaeraceae bacterium
CCCCGCCACCCCCTGCAAGGCCCACCGCCAGTACTACCGTCGCGCAATCCACCACAGCCTGGAAAACCAGCCCAACCTGACCTTGTTCCAGCACCGCGCCCAAGCGGCGACGCCATCGCGTGGGGGTGAACTCGACGCGACTTCAGTGGGGGCGCGTGAATCATCAGGCCAACTCGCTTTGCTCAGTGCGGCCGCGCGCTCGGTCCAACAGCGACGTCAATTCGACGTGACGGCGGACGAAATGCGCGTGGGCGGCGTTCGCTTCGGATGGATCGCGGCTGTCATTGTCGTCGGTGTGTTTCTTACGCTGGTGCTGACCACGCGGACGCGGGTTGAGCACAACAAACCCGCCCATCGAATGCAATCCGCGCCGGTCGTGTCACCATCACCCACCATTGATGAACCCGCCACGCGTCCCATTGATCATTAGTGCTGCGTCACAGCCTGTTCTTAGGTTTTTTGTGGGTGGCTTATTCTTAGGGATTCGTTGTGGGTGGCATGGGCAAGCAGCAGCTTGCCCGTGTTGTCGGGGGGCAGTCACGGGCAAACAAGTTTGCCCATGCCACACAAAAAACAAGGTGTGACAGAGCACTAGAGCTTGTTCGAGGTCTTGCGCTAACCACCGGATGTCGGCTTGGCGTCGGGCGTTGGTTTTACGGGCTTGAGTTTGAACACCACCGTGCGACCCTGCGTGTGCGGAACACCGAGTCTAAAGCCGTCAAACTTGCTGCGCAGCAGTTTTCGCTCCAGCGAGGGCAGGAGCAGTTTGGTTTTTATTTCCAAAATGACCGCCGTGTCGTACCGCTTGATCAAGCGCACCGAGCGCACGCCTTCGAACTCTTTGAGGAAGTCTTCCACGGTGAATTGCTGTTCCACCTCGGCGTTGTCGATCTTGATCGTAATGATACCGCCTTCCACGGCGCGCCGGGCCAGCCGTTGCATGAGTTTGGATTTGACCTGCTGACCGATCAGGTCGGCGGTGTGATCGAGCAGTTTGATGGCGTTCGCCTCGCTGGGATCGCTGAAGTTTTTCTTGGAGATTTTGAGGTCCGTTGAGAACATCACCATGCCGCTGTCCGACCAGTACGCCGTGCACCGCGCCGTCGTTTGCCAACGGTACAACCCGCTTCGTTCGAGCAACATGGGCCCTTCGGCGATGGCCGTTCCATCTATGTAGATGTCCGCACCGAACGTGTCTTCCGCTTTGTACAACGCGTAGCGCTCCTCGTTCTTGGCGTCCAGCATGTTTTTGCTCTTGAGAAACTCGTGGCGCGCGCGGTGGATCACGCGGAAACCCGAGTCGGTGAGCACTTTGACAAGATGCGTGGTCACCGGTGATTGGCGATCGAAGGGCTTGGGGTCAGGCCAACCGACGAGTTGTTTCATGTCATCGAAAAAGAGCATGATCGTCGGCTCACCGAGCTGATCCATCAGATGCTCCACATCCGCCCACGTGGCGTTCAGCGCATCGGGGCTGACTTCCGCGCGAACCGACACTGTCCACACCTTGTCCGCACCCTGTTCGCTACTGAGTACTTTGTGTTTGGTGACCAGCCCTTTTACGCGGGTCTTGATGACGTCCTGAACCAGTTCGTAATTCTCGACGGTCGACCAGGACGCAATCTCAACTTTGCCAACGCGTTCGACGGCTGTGCGCAGGGCATCGTTGACCGCTTCGCGCTCGCTGATGGCGCTCTGCCCGGTGACGGTGACGGACTCCGCACCGGCCACAGATGTACGCGCCAACACGCCAGCGAGCAGCGTGATCAAAACCAATTCAGGTAACCGATTGCCGTTCATAAGATGATCTCGTTTCGTCCAAGTATTATGACTTCTCCCTCGCATACGACCACCGGGGCGCATCCTTTCGTTCCGATGGCACGCCGCATCGCAAGGCCACGCGCTCTTGTTATCATACCGAAAACCGTTCCGCACGACGCCCCACGAACGATCGTAACAACGATTCGCTACCTGCGACTTGTCGTTGTTCTCGGTGTCTCCCGAGTAAAACGCAACCCGCACGACCGGGCGACAAATCGCCCACCGCTATCTCCCGGTCGCGCGCTTTCTCCGAACCCGCCTGACCGCCTCGGCGTATACCGATGAGTCATCCAGCCCAACCGCTTTTTCGTAATAGTCGAGTGCGTCGTCGTACCGATGCATCATCTCGCAGGCGACGCCGGCTCCGAAGAGCGCCCGATGGTCGGTCGGGTCGGCTTCGATGGCGCGCTCGAACGCCCCGAGCGCAGTCGACCAGGATTCACTGGCCACGTACCGGACACCCGCCTGACAGTCCGGGTTGTCCGATGCCCGGATGCGGATACCGCGGTCGCGCACCTCGGTACCGACGATTTCACCGACAAACTCGGCCACCTGGTCTTCGAGCAGCTTTTGGACGACTTCGGCACCGGGCGGCAGGTCCGCTTCGGCCATGTTGTCGCCGGCAAGGAAACCCGGTCTGGCTTTGTCCGTCTGCGACCTCGGCGACGAATAGGATGCCTGCACCTCACCGGTCATGGCGTTGGTCAGGCGCATGGACGCGTTTACGGTGATCTGTCGTTGAACGCTCATCCGCTGGGAGGTGCGGACGTACTCGCCGTCCGTTTGGATCGCCCGGCTGATGTCGTTGATCGCGAAGGTGTCGACCGGCACGCGCTCGACGTTCGAGGTCGCTGTCGCCTTGACGACGATAAGCCCGTCAACCGGGGCCATGCCCGGAAGCGTGACGACGCCGTCGGGGTTCACAAGATCGGACATGGCGATTTCGCGCTCCCGTAACTGATCGTCAAACGTGTCGCGGTCGACAAGCCGAATAGGGAGCGACTGTCGATTGATCTCCGCCTGCAGGCGTTTCATGACCAGACCCGCAGCCGGACCGGACACGTCGAACCGTTCGTGGTCCGCCCAGGCGTGCCCGACAATAACCGCGATGTCTGCATAGACGGCTCGATCGTCCGTTCGGTCTTGGTCTTCCGACAACCAGTCGCCCGCCGCCACCACCGCTACGGTTTTTATCTCCGCAGGAAATGGCCTGCTGGGTTCGATCCATTTGGAGAAGCGCACGGTCGCACGCGGTCCACCCCCGCCGCAACCCAACAAGACGAGAGGAAGCGTGGCCAGGATGCCCGCCATCCAACTTGTTCGTATTGATACGCAACGCATGAACTGATTCCCTTTCTTTCTCATGACCAGTGCCGTTTCCAAGAAGGCTATTCGAGTTTCCGGGAGCCATGGGCAGCCAGCAACTTGCCCGTGCTGATCTTGGAACATCCACGGGCACCACGGGCAAACAAGCTTGCCCATACCACTCGCGCCCGAATAGGTCGTACTACCTTTTCGGAAACGGCACTACAGCAATATCCGTCATTGTGTATCGCCGTATCGAGTCGATTCTCCGGATGAAACGGTGATTCGACCGCTACACAACAAAAGAGCTTGCTCTAGCTGAATCGAGTCGTTTGACCGGGCAAGACTGTAATTCGATCGCTGCACAAAAGACCGCTTGCGCTATCCAGCCCTCCTTGGTCCGATGCTCGTTTCGAGCGAGGCCCATCCGCACCGTGGGCGTGGTCACCGCCCGACCATCATGCCGGTTGCCGCGATACCGCGAGCGGGCAGTCCCCCGCGCAGTCGGTTATTCATTGGTGTTATCGAGCAGAATCGCTTCGGGGTCGGAGCGCGGGGGTTTGTATTCCGCGATCAGGGCGCGGACGCGCGGTTGGTCCGGGTCGAGTTCCAGTGAGCGGTGCCAGTGTTCCAGGGCGCGGTCTCGTTCGCGCGGTTCGTGATCGCCCTGCAAATAGCGGAGCATGTGGATCGAACCGAGCCCGGCGTGCGCACGCGGCGGG
>CAZWWW010000368.1:0-3844 GCA_964637715.1 uncultured Phycisphaeraceae bacterium
CAAGCTGCTGCTTGCCCATGCCACCCGAAAAACAAGGTGTGACAAAGCACTAGCTTACAAATCACGCGCGTTGCCGCTTACCTTGTTATGCTATACTTTTTGCTAACGGCTGATCACGCCGTGGTTAACAGCGGATAGTATAGTCGTATCAACGGCGCGTGGTTGTCGAACCGTTCGCGCATTCGCAAGCGGGATAACCCGGTATGAGTTGGGCGTCTTCGTCGTTGGTCGGCGTTTCGCAGCCGGTGTATTTGCGGATGTTTCCGGCGAGCCAGAGATTGTCCCGTCGGGGGCCATAAATGGGCGACGTGGCCCAGCGAACGTGCCCGTCGAGCGCCAAGACGTTTTGACCATGGCCCCCATGCGCGGGCGAGTTCGTTGTATCCGGGTCGACGCCGGATCGAAAGCGGGCGCGCTCGAACAACGGATTGGTGTCACTCAGATAGGCCAGGGTTGGTCGGGGGTGAAGGTTGGGTTTGGCGGCGGCTAGATTCAACGACGCATAGCTCAGGTTGCACGAACTCGCAAAGTCGTCATGTCCTTGAACATCGGTGGTAAGCATGGGTGTCGCGCGGGCATCCGAAGGACAAATGAACGTTTTCGGCGCCGGCGCGAACGCGCCGCGGAGCAGTTGGAAAAGGTGGCGGCTGTTGGAGGCGTAGACCCGGTTCGACTCACCCGTTGACAGCCACATCGATCCGGGAACGAAACCGGCGTAGGGCAGCGAATCGGCAAACGCCTGCTGATACGCGCTGGTGCCCATAAAGAGGGCGTTGAGGTTCGCGGCACAAAGTGCACGGCGCGAACGATCGCGTACGCGGGCCATTCCGGGGATGATGACCCCTACCAGCAACCCGACACAAGCGGCGGCGGCGATGATCTCGCGGAATCGAAACCACGATCGAGCCGGGATGCGCGGGGCGTCACCTGCGGGCGATAGCGACATCGGGTCGGTGGGTGCCTGCGCTCGCACAAAACCAAGTACTCGATCGGCCAGACCCGGCGGCGTATCCGACACCGACCAACGATCCAGCCGCGAAAGGATTCGCCCCACGCGACGGTCTCGCGCGGCCAATGCGGCGTCACGGTCGAGCTCGGCGCGCAACCACGCCCGTTGTTCGTCCGTCACGCGGTCAAGCCGCATGTCGAGCAAGAGTTCATCGAGTGATTCCGGCGTTGGACTTGTCATGCCACCACGCTTGTCTCAAAAAAAGGACCGACCGTCTTATCGTTACCGGTCATGGTCTGTCCCGGCGGCGGACGCTGCCTGATAGGCGTCCGCGAACCACGCAACCCCCGCATGAAGCCGGCTCTTCACCGTGCCCAGTGGAATCCCCAATACCTCGCTGATGTCGCGGTAGGCGAGCTTATGAAAGTAGGCGAGAACGAGCACCTCACGAAGTCGTTCAGGCATGCGCTCCACCACTGAGGCGACATCTTCAGTCAGCTCCTCGCGTTCCAAGGCCTCATCCGAGGCGGTCTCATCGGACGCGAGCAGGTCGAGGAAACGCTGACATCCCTCGCCGTCGGAACGCAACCGCTCCTCGAACGACAACTCGCGACGGCGAACCCTTCGGCGCAGGTAGTCGCGTGCCTTGTTGGCTGCGATCGTAAACAGCCACGGTTTGAATCGCCGTTTCGGGTCGAAGCTTCGTGCCGAGCGGTGTACCTGCAAGAACGTCTCCTGCACCACGTCCTCGGCAGCGGCGGACCGGCCGGTAATGCGCAGCGCAAATTGATGAAGCTCCGGCGTATACCGTCTGACCAACAGTTCAAAAGAGCCGTTTCGACCCTCAATGAACTCAGCCAGCAACTGCTCGTCCGTTGGCGCGTCCACACGTCCATTGTATCCTTACGTCGCCGGATAGAAATGGTTCACGGCGGCTCGACGGGGCGGAAGTTCGCGTCGAGGGCGGAATTATCGGTCGGGGGTGCCGCCGGATGGTTGTTTCAGCCACCTCTCGTGTGCGGCGGGGTAACGTGAGCGCCTATCCTTCCATGAGAACGCACGGATCCACCAGCTTGCCAACGTTCGCCCCGCTGATACTTGCGGTGGGCGCTGTCCTGTGCGCCGCCGGCGCATCAGGGTCCGCCGGCGCTGGACGGTCGGCGGAAAAACAGCGTACCGTCGCGCTGACGGTGCGCAATCCGCGCGTCGTGGTAATCAAATCAAAGCGGGTTCTCCACCTGTTCGACGGAGACACGCTGGTGCGCAGCTACCCCATCGACCTCGGTACGCAGCCGGTCGGGACCAAGCAAATCGGACCGGATCAGCGAACCCCGGAAGGCAGGTTCCGCGTGGTCACCAGGAATCCGAACAGTCCGTATTATCGCTTTCTTGGATTGGATTACCCGAACGAGAACGCCATTGCAGGAGGGCTTGCCGCCGGGTTGATTTCGCAAGGAGAGGCGGCGAATCTGCGGGCGGCGCTGCGCCGCGGGGCGCGTCCTGTTTGGACGACAGCGTTGGGCGGAGGTGTCGGCATCCACGGGCATCGTCGCGGGCGAGACTGGACCGGGGGGTGCATTGCGCTCGACGATGCCAATGTGGACGAGTTGTTTCGTGTGCTGCGGATCGGCGACCCGGTGGAGATTCTTCCATGAACAGGTTCGTCACGAACCGCCGACCGGATCGAGCCGGCAACCCGACCAAAGCGATCCGACCTATCGGAGCGATCCGGCAACCCGTGGTGTATCCGAATCCGGCAGGTGAAAACGCGGGCGCTGTGTTTGTGTGGAGGATTCTTCGATTGGTTGTTACACCATGACGGGGGCTTCGCCATCAGGATTTCGGTTTCCAGCGGAAGCGTTGCGGGCGCTCACCGAGGCGTCGGCGGCTATCAATTCCACACTCGATCTCGACGCCGTGCTGAATCAGATCGCGCGCTACGCGGCCCTGGTCATGCGGGCTGAGGCGAGTTGCGTGCTTACCTTCGATCGTCGACGGCACAAACTCGTCTTCGCCGCCGCGGTCGGAGAGCGCGGCGCTACCCTGATCGGCAACGAGTTCGAGGCGGATCTGGGTATCGCCGGTCACGTATTAAAGACGGGACGAGCGGCGAACATCTCCGACGTGTCGTCCAATCCTGATTTCTTCAAGGGCATAGACGAAAAGACGCATTTTCAAACGCGCGGGCTGGTGGCCGCCCCGATGATCTCGAGATCGAAGACCATCGGCGTCGTCGAAGCGCTCAACCCGGCGCACGCTGAGGAGTTTTCCGTTGAAGATGTTGAGCTTCTTACGGTTTTCGCCAATCTCGCGGCGAGCGCGATGCGCAATGCGCTGGCTCACGCCGATGTAACCCGGGAAAAGGAAGCGTTTCGGGCGGCGCATCAGAACGACGAGAACATCATCGGATCGAGCAAGGCGTTCAAAGAAGTGGTGAAGTTGGCCGATCGTGTCGCGCCGACAAACGCCACCGTGTTGCTCACCGGTGAAACGGGTAGCGGTAAGGAGGTTTTTGCTAACTACATTCACCGATCGTCCCCCCGCATGGACAAGCCGTTCGTAGCGGTGAATTGTGCGGCCTTGCCTGAAACACTGCTCGAGAGCGCGCTGTTCGGACACGAGAAAGGCGCGTTCACCGGGGCGGTGAGTCAGCACATCGGCCGCTTCGAGCTGGCCGACCACGGTACGTTGTTCCTCGACGAGATCGGCGACATCAGCGCATCGATCCAGGTTAAGTTGCTTCGCCTCCTGCAGGAGCGTGCCTTCACCCGTGTGGGCGGGACCAAGACCATAGCCTGTGACGTGCGGGTAATCGCCGCCACCAATCGCCATCTCGAACAGGCCATCGCAGACGGTCAGTTTAGTGATTATTTATATGATAGTTTAAAAGTGTTC
>CAZWWW010000369.1:0-3827 GCA_964637715.1 uncultured Phycisphaeraceae bacterium
CGCACACTGGTTTTCGAAACCAGCTCCTTCAGCCGCTCGGACACCTCTCCCTGACTGGGCGGTTGCACTCGTTGGCAGTCGTGGATCGCCCGTCCTGCGGTCCCGCGGGCGGGATGGTAACACGATCTTCCGAACAGCGACAGGGGTGTTGATCCCGCCGGAGCTGTTCGGGCGCAGCGCAGCGCTTCGAGTCGCGGGTCGGGCCCCTCTGGTGATTTGACCGCCAATCTGGTAATCACCTATCTACGACCAGCACGGAAAGGAAAGCGGCCCCGGGCACAGCCCATCCATGCTGACGCGGCGTACCAGCCGTAGCCGCCGCTCGCATGGCGATGACGCAACGGCGTTTTGCAGCCAACCCAATCGCAACGCCCGCCGGCGATGCCGTTGACGCTCCAGCCTCTTCCGGAGGATTGTGTGTCACGCACGGACATCCGAACATTCGTTATATCGGTGAACGAGTCCGTGTTCCAGCGTTCTCTGTTATGGTGTATCGCCGCATCGAGTCGATTCACCGGATGAAACAGTGATTCGACCGCTACATAAAAAAAGAGTTTGCTTTATCCATGAGGAAGGCGGGATCTGGTGCCGCTGTCGGTGCGGGCTATGAGCGTGTATAAGACGGTTGGGATGAACGATGCGTGTCCGTGCGTGTGGGTTTGATGTGCGTATCCGGACCGCTCCGGACAAACGCGGCGAAGAACAAAGGTGATCAACGGTGTAACAAGTGAATCGTCTAACCTTACGACGCATGCGCCCGTCGGTATCCAAGTCGCAAACACATGGGCAGGATGCCACGCGGGGGGTTCGCGCTTCTTCAACGGGCTGCCAGGCAGGTAGCGATGTGCGGTGGAAAGAGAAAGTAGGCATGTCGTACTATTCTGAAATGGTTTTCAAACTTATAAGGGGCGCTGCGATGTGGACGGCGCGTCGTTTTGTTGTGCTCCTGGCTCTATCGGCGCCCGTATTCGCTGCCGAATCAACCCCGGCAACATCCCCGAGCGCCGCACGCGTGGACGAGATTCTCGGCCAACTTCAGTCGCGGAGTGACGGGCTTACCGACATTCGCGCAGACGTGCGTTTCGTCGAAGAGGATCGAGTGAACCTGACGACGCGCGTCAAGATCGGGACCGTGACGTTTCTCATGGCCAAGCCCAACCCCCGTTTTATGATCCACTTCTCCCGCACGGAAGTCGACGGCATAGTGGGACGGGGTGAGTGGTACTTGTTCGACGGGCGGTGGTTGTACGAACTCGTGGAGCGTCTCGGTCAAGTAACGCAGCGGGAGATCGCACCGCCCGGCAAGCGTGTCAATCTATTCGATTTGGAGACGGCGCCGTTTCCAATGCCGTTCGGTCAGAAGAAGGAGGCTATCCTGCGCAACTTTGACGTGGCGCTGATCCCGCAGCAATCAGATGATCCATCTGATACGGACCACCTGAAGTGCACGCCCAAGAAGGGGTCAAGGTTTTACGGCAAGTACGATTCCATCGAGTTTTTCATACACCGCAGCCTGCATCTACCGACGCGGATCATCGTGGTCAAGAACGAAGGGTACGAGGCGGTCACCGCCGATTTCCCATCGTTGTCGGAGAAATCGCTCAACAACGGTTTGGCGCGCTCGGCCTTCAATCCGCCGAAGTCATGGCGCGACACGTACAAATGGGTCGTGGAAGCATCCGGCGCATCGGTCGTGAGTCCGGCGCGAGAATAGCGCGCGCTCCGGTTGACCAGATTCAGGAGATGACACGTCGTGGCACGAATGGGTTCACGCAAACCGGCGGTGTTGATTACGGGGGCGAGCGGCGAGGTCGGTTTTGGGTTGATTGAGCGATTCAATCAGTCGGCCGACCGTGAACTGATCGCACTGGACATTAAGGACATCGATCCGGCGCTTAGCGCACGGTGCTCCGCCTCCCTCGTCGGCGATATTCTTGACGAAAATCTTCTACAACGCCTTGTGAGTGAATATGAAATTCACGTCATTTACCATCTGGCCGCTTTGCTGAGTACGCGTGCCGAGTACACGCCGGACACCGCCCATCGGGTGAACGTGGACGGCACGATGAACCTGCTCAAACTGGCCCACGAACAAGCGCGCTGGCACGGTCACCCGGTCGTGTTCATGTTCCCCAGTTCGATTGCGGTATACGGCTTGCCCGACGTAGCCACCAAGGAACGCGTGGGGCGTGTGACGGAGACCGAGTGGAACTTCCCAACGACGATGTACGGGTGCAACAAGTCTTACTGCGAACACCTGGGGCGTTACTACTCGCTTTATTACCGACAACTGGCTGCGGAGCGTTCACCGAGCGGTGTCGACTTTCGGGCGCTGCGGTTCCCAGGGCTCATCAGCGCGGTCACCATGCCGACCGGGGGCACGAGCGATTACGCCGCCGAAATGATTCACGCCGCCGCCCAGGGAAAACCATACGCGTGTTTCGTCGGCGCGTCGGCGCGAATCCCCTTTATGGTCATGCCGGACGCGATCAAAGCCCTGGAATCACTCGCGGCTGCCCCTGTCGAAACGTTAGCGCAGCGGGTGTATAACGTGACGTCGTTCAGTCTAAGCGCCGGTGCGCTGCGCGACCGGGTCGTCGCGGCGTTCCCCGAGGCGTCCATCTCGTTCGAGCCGGATCGTCCCCGGGCGGATATCGTGGATACCTGGCCCGCCGACGTCGATGATACGCCGGCGCGCCGCGACTGGGGCTGGACGCCGGACTACGACGTGGATCGTGCGTTCGATGAGTACTTGATTCCGAACATCAAGCAGCGCTATAAGCCAAGAGTCGATGATTTGAGCAAGCTCTAGCCGAGATGACCGGATGCTCATAAAGATCTGCGGAATCACCAACGCCGACGATGCGCTGGCGGCACTAGACGCCGGCGCCGATTGGATCGGCCTGAACATGGTAGCCGGTCCGCGAAAGATAGCGATTGATAGGGTATGCGATATTGTGGCCCGGCTTGCAGACCCGAATCGGGTGGTGGTCCTGTTGTCGGACAATTGCGTTGGGAAGCAGCGCGATGAATCCTTGAACCGTAGCGATGCGCCCACGCCCTTGCTCGATCAACTCGTTGACCACGGCGTACGGCGACTCCAGTTGTACGGTGACGTCGCACCGGACACGTTGGCTGCCCTTCATGGTCAGGGCGTTGAGACGATCGTCGTTCGTCACGTGGCTGACCGTGCGTCGCTCGACGCACTCGATCTTTTTCTTTCGCAGTGCCCATCGGGGTACCCGAACTACGTCCTGTTTGACGCACCCGATCCGCACCTGCTTGGGGGAACGGGTCGGTGTGCAAACTGGCGTGCCCTCATCCAGGCACGGCAAGACGGTCGCACAGCGCATTGGCCTCCGTTCTTACTGGCGGGCGGACTAAACCCGGAGAACGTAGCAGAGGCGGTTCAAACTGTTCGTCCGAGCGGTGTCGACGTGAGTTCGGGCGTCGAAGCGTCGCCGGGCAAGAAGGACCGGGAGGCGATGCGTCAATTCGTCGACCGGGCCCGGGCCGTTCCCGGCTAAATAGATGCTCACAAATGGGAAACCGAGCGATTTCACCTCGCCCTTGCGTCATAGGACACCCGTTTTCCTATTGGTTTCCCTATTGCGTGGAGTTATTTAGAGCATTTATCGTTTTCATGTGGTGGTTCTGGAATACCCGAACCGGCATCGAGACCGGGAAGATCGCGCGGGCTTTAAGCCCGCGGCTCGGAACACAAGAACGGGACATGCTGTAGCACCATTTCCAAGAAGGTTATTAGAGTTTCTGGGTGGCATCTATGAGTAAGCCTCCGTCAAGGGGTTTGCGGGAAGGGCGCGGGG
>CAZWWW010000370.1:0-3827 GCA_964637715.1 uncultured Phycisphaeraceae bacterium
ACCACACCCGTCCGACATTTCGAATGCGTGCAGCACGGTCGTTGTCTTTGGATGCGTGCGGCGGGGGGGCGTCGGTGCGTCTGAAGCGAATCCAGCGACCCACCAGCGTGCGCGGATCGCTCACGAGATCGCCCGGAAGGGATACGGACCGCGCCTGCATACGCTGGGCCGGCAGCAAGCCGGTCAACGGTGTTCCGGGATCGGCGGCGACGACGACGTGCAGAAGGTGTGTGCC
The DNA here is from genome assembly GCA_964637715.1 of uncultured Phycisphaeraceae bacterium. Taxonomy (GTDB): domain Bacteria; phylum Planctomycetota; class Phycisphaerae; order UBA1845; family UBA1845; genus CAZWWW01. The sequence continues at coordinate 236 of CAZWWW010000370.1, forward strand.
CAGGAATTGGTCGTTGAAGTACTCGGTGGTCCGACGGAACGCGCTTTCGGGCGCAAAGCCGTCTATCCAACTGTCCTGCACACGGATGCGCCGCACGCCGTACGGTGCTATGACGACTACGACGATCGCCGTGAGTACGATCGCGTATCGGCCGCGCGAGACACACCGTACGAGCGCGGCGAAAAAACGAACGCTGCCCGGCGATCGTCCCGAGGACTCGCCCTGCGATGTGCGGCTGCGGGGGAGAAACTTGGCGGGATTCATAAGGCTCAGTGATGCGGGGATTACGGTCAGCGACCACAACATGCAAAACAGAACGCCGATCGCCGTGAACACGCCGAACGCGCGCACCGCCGCAAGCGGTGAAAACACGAACGACAGGCACGCTACCGCCGTGGTAAGTGACGTCTTCAACACGGGAACATGCAGCTCATTCATCACGGTAGACAACACGGCATGGTCTTTGGCGCCCGTCACTCCATCCGGTTGATCGGCGACCGTCGCGTCGCCTGATTGATCGGGGATCGGCGCTCCGGTGTGAAGCAGGTGACGGTAACGCGTGAAGATGTGGATTTCGTCGGTCACGCCGGAGACCACAAGAATGATCGGCAGAACCGCGATCGTGAGATAGACCGGGACACCCGTCCAACCCATAACACCGAACACGAAGACAAGCGCCGCGAGCACTTCCAGAAGGGGCAGTGCGGTCGCGGCGAGACTTCTAAAGCAGATCCAGAATGTAAGCGCCATGATTCCGATCGCGATGGGTAGTAAGCCTATGTGGCGCGCGATCCACACGCGGACGGCGAAGCTCCAGTCTCGAGCGTTGTTCGTTTGATTGTCGTTGTCCGAGTAGGTGGAATATCCGAGGATGCGGCGCGGTACACCCAGATCCTCCATGATGTGCGTGCCGAGCAACGCTTCAGCGACCGGCGCTCCGATCACGTGGAACTCATCGCTCGTGGGGCCGATACCGTCGACGATCGCCCGTACACGCCCGTAAAACGCTGCCCGGTTCGCGCCCGGAGGAACGCCGACCATCACCGCGGTAGCAGACTCGTCGCGGGATACGAGCGTACCCGAATAGAGTTTGATAGCCCGGAGATCGTCGCGCAATCGTTCCAGGTCGTCGCGCGTCTCCGGAAAGGGTTCAAGGAACCGCCGGAATTTCAAGGTTCCGGGAAACACGCGGTCGCCATGCTCGGTCGCCAGGCTGAACACGGTCCAGGGACGCACCCCTTCTATCGCGGCAAAGGCCTCGGTCAAACGGACGACGTGCCCCGACGTCTCGGTTTGGAATATGCCTTCGGGGCGATGGGTGCGGATCAACACCACGACGGGGTCGACAAGACCGAATTGTTGACGCACCTCGGCATCATGGCGGACCTCGGGGGCGTTCCGGGGCACCAGGGCATGACCGTCGGTACGCAGGGTCAACCGGGCCATCCCGGGGGCGGCTGCCAGCGTCAGGGCGAACCCCAGGAGTATCGTGGTTCGCGGGCGGGCGATAGCGGTTTTGTAGAGTGGAGTCACACCGCTCTTGTGAACCGGCCAATCGGTCGACCTGAATCCGCAGCACATGGCCGCTGCACGCGCCCATGCTATTTCGACTTGCCGAAACGATCAAACCGGCCGCGAGTTTGGCGCGAGCAACAACCGAAGGCCTGTGATTCGCCCGATCGCCAAAAAAGGAGATATCCAAGCGCCGAAACGATAAACTGCTACTGTAGGACCAAGCGAATCGTTCGGCCTGTATCTCGAATGTTTTCGACTTTACACTTTTGTTTAGAGCCGGCGTGTGCTACACTCAGGTAGTCGCTGGCGTCACTCGTGATGGAATCACGCAGCGTGACGCACGGTAGACGAGATGAGTCAGCGTCGGTGCGCATCTTTTGGTCGCGGCGGGTCGCGTTGTGGGTGCCGTCGTCTCCCCAGAGCCAATGCAATGTCGCGCTTCTTCTTGTGGGTTCGGAGCCACCGGTGGGGTGGGTGTCACGGGCAGATTGATCGATCGGCGTCGCCCGTTTGAGCAGCATCGGGATAGTATGCCCGGCAATCGCATCTGAAGAACCGAGGGCGAAGAAGTACCAGGATAGCAGCGTCCGCCCCCCTCTCGTTGCGGGGCGCGATCGGAAGCATGTTACGGGTCGAGTCGCGTGGCAGATGAAACGGTAGTCGCCATTCTTGCTTGTGCGGGGTCGCTCCTCGGCATCGCCGCGTTCTCGCTGCGCGGTGGTTGGCGTCGCGCCTTTGCCCCCTTTCGGATCAGCCCCCGTCGTATGACCGTAGCGCGTCTCGGGTTGTGCGTGCGCGATACTGCGGACATTGATCGGGTTGATACGATTCTCGCCAGCTTTCTGGGGGGATTCAATGACATGCTCACCGCACGCACGAAGGCGGAAGCCCTGGCTTCGTGTGACGGTCTTCCCACCATCTATCGAGCGTTCGCCCACGAAGGATTGGCCATGGGTTATACGCTGCGTTCGCTGTTTCGATATGACGCGTCGAGCTTCGAGCGCGAGATTGTCCGACCGAGACCCGCGTATCGCTATCTTTATTATGTAGGTCTGGGGTTCTGGTCGGGTATGAGGAACCACCCGCCAACAAAGGTTCATCGTATTGTTGAAGGGCTTGACCCGCTGCATCGCTATCTGGTTTTTGACGGATACGGGTTCAAGGTGGCGTTTTTCGATGCGCCGCGAACGGAGGCGGTGTATGAGCGGCTCAGCGGCTTTTCAGGCTATGCTCGAAATGCAGCGTATCAGGGCGTGGGTCGGGCGCTCTATTTCCGGTTCATGGCGGATCCACAGGCCTTGATTGAACACGTGCGACGTTTGGATGAGTTCGCGACCGACGCGGCGGCTGGAGTCGGTCTTGCGTCTGTCTTTGTGAACGCCGATCGTTTGGAGCGGGCTGCTCGATTGGCTTCGCTGATGCCCGAGCCGTGGCGACCGCAGGTCCATCTCGGCATGTGTTTCGGGCTGAAAGCTCGGGCGATCAACGATATCGATCGGTTCGATCATGATCTGGGACGGCTTGACGTTGGCGTTCAACAAGCGGTGCGGGTTGCGATTCGGGAATGTGACCGCATCGAGTTGCTGGTGCGGTCCGAAGGCGGTGCGGATCCCTATCGAACCTGGCGCGAACGCGTGACGGCGTGGATGGCCGACCATATTGAATATCCACTGTCGGGCGTTCGACGACACACAGACGCCGGTACGCCGCGGGGTGCGTCGATCAATGCCTCCGCGCAGCGTCAACCGGTAGAGTTTTCCAAAAGGGGGCATGTATGAGCGGCTATGAATCGGCACGTTTGCAGATACTGGAGTGGTTGGCGGAGGCGATTGATACGCCGATCGACGAGATTGATTTGACCAAGCCGCTGCCAGACATCGGACTGGACTCGCTCGATGCGGTACACATGATCGCCACCGTCGAGTCGATCATCCGTCAGGAGCTCCCCGAGGACGTAATCAAACGAGTCACCTGCTTGAACGACATGTTCGATATGATGCGCGACCGCATGGCCGCTGCGTAATTACAGCAATATCCGTTATTGTGTATCGCCGTATCGAGTCGATTCGCCGGATGA
>CAZWWW010000371.1:0-3813 GCA_964637715.1 uncultured Phycisphaeraceae bacterium
CGTATATGGCCGGTCGAACATCTGTTTGGCCGGCAGGTTGACTCGAAAAACCGGCACACAAAGGAGTGAAGGTCGTAACAAGCTGCTCAGCCTGCGCGGGAGTCTACTCCCGTAGCTTTAATGACCTAGATACCTGGCGTATACGCTGCGCGCGCGGTCGGGGTCGTCGGTCCCTTTGATAATCGCCCGGCCATCGGCGAAGAGCGTTAGTTCATACCCGTCGACCGTCGCCCGAAGCATGAATTCGTTGTACGAGACGGCGCTGGTCGCAGCGCGTTTCAGTTTGTCCGCCATAGCCGAAAACGAAACGGTTGTCGCCGCGCCCAAGTTGATCTGCACCGCATTGCGCCCGCAGAGCGTGGTGGTGATGGTGGCCTGTTCGCCACTCAAGAACGGGAAGCGTCTTCGTTGGCAACAGGGACAGTCGTTTGGTTCGCTGGAAGAACGGACGTTCATGTTGACGAAGCGTCCACTCCACGCATCCACATGAACCAGGTGGCGGTTGATGTCGTCGACGCGGCCCATCAACAGCTTCATAGCTTCAACAGCCTGAAGCGACGCGATGATGTTGACGACGGAACCGAGCACCCCGGCTGTGTCGCAGGTCGGGCTGAGCTCGGGCGGCGGGGCTTGCTCAAACACGCAGCGCAGACAGGGGGTCTTACCGGGGACGATGGTCATACAGAGTCCCGTGGCGCCGACGACGGCTCCGTACACCCACGGTCGACCCGTTTTGATACACAGGTCGTTGATAAGAAAACGCGTTTCAAAGTTGTCCGTTCCGTCTAGGATTAGCTCGGCGTCGTCGGTCAGCGTTTCGATATTCGTGTGGTTCACATCGGTGACCACGCCTTCGATGCTCACCTGCGCGTTGATGCGTTTTAGTTTCTTCACCGCCGCCTGCGCCTTGGGCAGACCCGCTTCGATGTCCGATTCGTCGAACAACACCTGCCGCTGAAGATTGTCTTTTTCGATGTAATCCCGGTCGCAGATACGCAGGTGTCCGACACCCGCGCGGACCAGCGTGTTCGCCAGAACGGTTCCCAGCGCCCCGCAACCGATGAGCACCACGTGGGCGCGGCTAAGGCGACGCTGACCCTCAATACCGATGGCGTCGAAACGCACCTGTCGCGCATACCGCGCCCATTGCGGCTCGAGTGCTTCGGAGGGGGCGTCGGGTGGTTGTGGGGTCATAAACGTTGTACCTCCCGGGCATTGTAGCAAGCGCTCTTTTTGTGTGGCGGCCGAATCATCGTTTCACCCGGTAAAGCGACTCGACTCGGCGACACACAATATCAGAAAACGCACTATACAGCCGGGGGTTGCCTTTTTCGGCCCAGCTCCGCCAGAAAGCCGCCGCCCGGCGGATCGGGTGGATTCATTTCCGCCGCCGACGGTTCGGGTGAGGAAACGACGGGCGGAGAATCGGCTGGTGGAACAGGCGGCTCGTCGTCCTGGCTGGCAGGCGGAGACGGCTTCCCGGGGAGGGCTGAATCCGTGTCGCGGTTCGCCGCGCGGTCTATGACCGCACCGGCGGGGGTTTCAGTCGGCGGTGAGGCGATGGCCGGTTGGTGTGGGACGTCTTGAGTTAGCGGGTGGGCAGAGGGCTCAAGGTCGGCGCGGTTAGACGTCGGGGCTTGCGTGGCGAAGTAACGAGCCATGCGCAGGTCGCGCCATCCGGCACCTGCAAAGAGCCAGCCGAACACGGTGATGAGCACGCTGTTGAACAACGCCCCGCCACCGACGAACATACCGACACCGGTCAACATGAATGAAACCCCGATAAGCACAGACAGCACGCCGTCGATTGTGAGTGATGCACCCCAGCCTGCGACCCCCGCGATCGCAACCCCCGCCATACCTACGCCGCCGATACGCAGGGTGTACAGGAACACCCAGTTGCATCGGGTGAACATGTCTTTCGGATCAGGGGCGGCCAGCATCCCGTACCCGTAGGCGCACATCAGCAGGGCGGCGATAGCCGCAGAACCCGCATTCCGCCGGACGTAACTCCTGAGTGCGGCGTGCGTGTCGCGAAGATCAACATCGTGCATGTGCGTTGTCCACTGATCGCCCACGGCAAGAGAATATGGTACAAAAGGGCAAGGCTGTGTTCGGTTCCCCTACGGCATCACGAATTGCTGGTCGGCGCTACGAACGGTGAGGACCGGACACGGTGCCTTGCGAACGACTTTTTCCGTCGTGCTGCCGAGCAGCATGTGCGCGATCGCCCCCCGCCCGTGCGTGCCCATAACGATCATGTCAATATCATGCTCCCGGGCGTAGGCGATGATCTCAGCGAAAGGCCTGCCTATCGCCAGTTGCGTAACCGGTGGGGTTTCGAGCGCGGTCAGATGCTCGGCTACAAAAGCTTCCATGCGCGTTTTGCCAAGCTCGAGAAGTTCCTCCGGGGGCGGTCCCATAGGGATGCTTTCAGGACCCAGCGCGCTCCAGTATTGGTAGGCGTCATCGATCACGTGCAGGCAATGAAACTCGGCCTTGAACAGATTGGCCAGAGCGATAGCGTGGGCCAGCGCAGCCCGCGCGAGATCGGAATAGTCAGTGGGGAACAGCAGTTTCTTGATGGGCAGCGACATGACACTTCGATCCTATTCAATCGCTTCCACAAATGGGTTCGAAAGCATTGTATCACCGCATCAATGGGTGGTCAATCTTGCGGGTGGGTGTTGCGTTCGGTCAAAGCAGCAAACTACAGCATTGTCTGTTATTGTGCATCGCCGTATCGAGTCGATTAGCCGGATGAAAGGGCGATTCGACCGCTTCACAAAAAGAGAGCTTGCTCTAGCGGATGAGTAGCGACGCGATTCATCCTTCTGAAACGCGCCGATGGTTTGCACGGTTGCTGGGACGCGCCCGAAATCTGGGAGTCAGGGTGTTTGAAGGACAAGAGTCAACATAGCGTGTGCGGTCGGAGCTTGCTCTAGCCAACAATGCTGCGTCGCCCCCGCCAAACGGTCCGACTCGTGAATCCGTACCCCGGTCTTGACGTAGACCGTGAGTTCCGAGTATCAACCGTACTATTCCAAGCCGGTTCGGGGGGATCGGTCGGCGACGCAGGGCCTTTACGTGGCCATGTGGATCACGGGTGTGCTTGCTCGATGAGGATTAAAAGACTCCGGGCGGCTCGACTCGCGGTACCACCTGCGTCTTTCCGTTGAGATTCGAGCGGGCGTCGCCGGTGACGCCTGCGACGTACCATGAGACACGTGTATCAGTAGCCCTGGGGTGGAGACCGTTGCATTATGGCCAAGGGACAATCAGGCTCAAACGCCATTACCGTCTGGATGATTATCTTCGTGGGGTTGTGGCTTACCTCCACGGTGTTCCTGGTCATCATGTATACCGGTCAACAGGACCTCCTTTCCGAGAACACGCGCCTGCGCGCCGCCAAAGACAAACTCATCAGCGCCCGCGAGGAAAGCTCGATCGAGCTGGTGCGCCAGGCAAAAGCGCGTGGTCCGACCGTGGTGGGTCTGTTGGAATCGGCACGATCGCAAACGGCGGATCGCGCACAAAGCCAGGTCCTCGGCCTCATCCTGGCTGGCCATCGGGATGAAGCCAACACGTTGCTATTAAACGAAGTTGTGCCTACCCAGGATATTTATGTGGAAGGTATTTCAAACATTCTGGATGCCCAACGTAACGGAGTAGAAAAGCAAATTGCAGAAGTCGCCCAACGCAATTTAACCGCTTATTGGTTAATCGGATTATTTGGGACTGTGGCATTATTTCTAAGCGCTTTCACAATATTTGTTGTGAGGCGCACAGGAAAAACCGAAGATGCCCTGCTTG
>CAZWWW010000372.1:0-3808 GCA_964637715.1 uncultured Phycisphaeraceae bacterium
GAACGCCGGTCCCAGTTGGCTGAGCGCCACCGACATGGCGAACAGCTTCATCGTGCTGGCGGGAATAAGGGGGGTATCCGCATCGCGCTCAAACACGACGGCGTCACGTCGCAAGTCGACCACGCAGGCGCCGACCCGGGTCTGCGCGTGCGGCAGGTGTGCGAGCGCGGCAGCAAGATCGCGTTTCAACGATCCGGCGCGTACGCCCGTCACCAGCGCTATCGAGAACGCCACGCACAACGCGCGACGCACAACCAATCGATTCGACGCTCTACCGTTTCTTACGACCGCCGATCGTGTCACGTCTCCTGTTCCATCCTTTTCACCCTCTGGCCTTTGCGACAAACACCGACATTACTATAGTACCTTCGGCCGTCATGGCACGCTCAGAAACCACACATGGCCGTGTTGGATCGAGTTGAGTCGACGTGTTGGACGACGCAATGATTCCCGGGCAGCGTAACAACAGAGTTTGCTCCAGGTATTCTTGAATCACCGACCCAGAATGTAAATCAACGAGTACATGCCGTGCTATCGACCACGCCCGCAGAAACCCAATACCCCGACACATCTCACGATAAGGCTGTGTGCAACATAGCACACCATCTGCCGCGCATGGCCAAGGCGTTGCCGGATCGCGCGGCGGTGATCGTCACGGATCGGATCGATCGAAGCGGTCGTGCGACCTACCGGCGTCTTTCTTTCGCCGAACTCGAAGCCATCTCGAACAGGTACGCCAACGGGCTGCGCACCGCGGGCATCGATCGGGGTATGCGCACTTTGGTGATGGTTCGCCCCGGTGTCGATTTCGTAGGCATCATTTTCGCACTGTTCAAGCTCGGCGCGGTGCCGGTGATGATCGACCCGGGCATGGGCGTTTTGCGATTGCTCGACTGTGTGCGTCAAGTAGACGTCGAAGCGTTCATCGGTATCCCGCTTGCGCTGGCTATGCGCGTAGTCAGACCTGTTTCGTTTCGGTCGGTGCGAACCGTCGTCACCGTTGGTCGCCGCTGGTGCTGGGGTGGACCCACCCTCGATCGGCTGGGCGCCGGCGCGTCGGATCGGTTCGAGCCGACTGCAACTAAACCAACTGATCCCGCCGCCATTCTTTTTACGAGCGGCAGTACCGGACCGGCTAAGGGCGTCGTTTATGAACACGGCATGTTTGAAGCGCAGGTCCGCCTAATCCGAGACTTCTACGGTATCGAACCGGGCGAGGTGGACCTGCCGGCGCTTCCGCTCTTCGTATTGTTCAGCACGGCCATGGGTATGACCGCGGTCATCCCCGACATGGATCCCTCGCATCCCGCGCGCGTCAACCCCGCCAACATCGTGCGCGCGATTCAGGATCATCGGGTCACCAACACGTTCGGATCGCCGGCTATCTGGCACCGCGTGGCGGACTATTGCGCGAAACACAGGATCAAGCTTCCATCATTACGCCGTATTCTTATCGCCGGGGCGCCGGTGCCGCGGTCCGTCATTAGCCGTTTGCACGACGTGCTCAGTGCAGGCGCCGACGTGCACACGCCCTACGGCGCGACGGAATCATTACCGGTCGCGTCGATCAGCGGGCGCGAGTTATTGGGGAGTAACGTTGCGGCGATTGATCGGGCTTCACGCGTCGGCGCCTCCATCGCACAACCTCAAACCGACAGCCCCCTTTCAGCAGCGCAGCCAAAGGCGAGTGTTCCGTTCAACGTCTCGAAGGCGAGCGCAGCCGTCGGTAGCTTCGGACATACATCAATAGACCAACAATCGGTATCCTTGGCGGACAGAACACAGGTAGGGTTTGGAACATGCGTGGGTCAACTTTTCCCAGACATTGATCTCCGCGTCATACGTATCACCGATGATCCGATCGAGCGCTGGTCGGACGATCTCCTGGTTTCGGACGGTGAAGTGGGCGAGTTGGTCGTTGCCGGGCCAGTCGTGACCCGAGCATACTTCGGACTACCTCAGGCCACGAAACGCGCCAAGATCCAGGAAGGGACACGCATCTGGCACCGCATGGGCGACGTCGGGTACCGCGACGAGGCCGGACGTATCTGGTTTTGCGGTCGAAAAGCGCACCGCGTTCAAACCCGAAACGGGACGCTGTTCACCGAGTGTTGCGAACCGGTTTTCAACGAACATCCAGCCGTGTTTCGGTCCGCGCTGGTGGGAACAGGTGGGCCCCATGAGCAGGAACCAGTGCTCGTCGTTGAGCTTGTTGGTGGCCGTGTTCCGCGCGGACGCGAAAAAGTACGTTTGCGTGAAGCGCTCCGCATGCTCGGTCAACAGGTCGAAACGACGGCGAACATACATCGCTTCGTCTTCCGTCAGAGGCTACCCGTGGATGTCCGTCACAACGCGAAAATCAACCGGGAGCGGCTGGCGAGGTCACTACGATGAGGGTGCTCGTGACGGGGGGCGGCGGGTTTCTCGGCGGTCGCATCGCGCAGATGTTGAGCGATCGTGGTGACGAGGTCGTCGTACTCGGGCGTCGCGACTATCCGCATTTGCGGGCTTCGGGTATCGAGACGGTTCAAGGTGACATTCGCGATATCGATGTGCTGCGCTCGGCCTGCAAGGGGTGTGCCGTCGTGTTTCACGCCGCGGCGCTGACGGGCGTGTGGGGTCCGCGCCGGTTGTTCTGGGATGTCAACGTGACCGGTACGCTCAACGTCATTGCCGCGTGCCGCGAGCGCGGCGTGAAACGGCTGGTGTACACCAGTTCCCCAAGTGTCGTCTTCGGGGAAGAGCCTTTATGCGGCGTGGACGAGCGTCAACCCTACGCTTCGCGCTATCTGGCCGCCTATCCGGAAACGAAAGCCGTCGCCGAACAGGCCGTGCTCGCCGCGAATGCACCGGCGCTGGCCGCCGTCGCCCTGCGACCGCACCTGATCTGGGGCCCGGGCGATCCGCATCTGATCCCCCGCGTGATCGAGCGTGCCCGGAAAGGCATGCTCATTAAGGTCGGCGATGGCGCGAACCTCGTCGATATCACCTACATCGACAACGCCGCCCGAGCACACCTCCAGGCTGCCGACGCGTTACATCCCCGCGCGGCGTGTGCGGGCAGTGCTTATTTTGTCAGTCAGGGCGAACCGGTGGCGTTGTGGTCCTGGCTTAGTGCGTTGCTTCAATCTCTGGACCTGCCGACACCAACGCGCTCGGTATCATACAAGACAGCCTACCGGCTTGGCGCGGCGCTCGAATGGCTCTACACGATCACGTTTCGCTCTTCTGAGCCACCAATGACCCGGTTCGTCGCAGCGCAACTGGCCAAGTCCCACTATTTCTGTATCGACGCCGCACGCCGCGATTTCGGCTACGAGCCGACAATCAGTAGCGTCGAAGGCATGCGGCGACTGTTGGAATCTCTAACTGAGTGCTAAAAAACGGCGAGCGCCCCCCACACGAGCGCGCTCACCGGGCAGCCGAGGTAATGAATGACGGCATGACGAACTTTTGCGCGCACAGGGGGCATAGCGCAGCATCGCAGCTTATTCTTAAGGTTCGTTGAGGGGTGCCGTGGGCAGACCTCGCTGTGTGTGGCATGGGCAAGCTTGTTTGCCCGCGAACCTGACCCGGTGCATGACAGTATCGGCGGGTCATCCTTAGCCCCACCGGGGCGACTGACCAGTAGCCACGGGCGCAAGCCCGTGGAAACACGCCGCATCACAATTCCCAAGCCCCGATGGGGCGACACCAGGGTTTCACAAGCCAGTGATGAAGGGTCGTGTCGCCCTTTGGGGCTCCGCGGTCACATGCCTACTCGATCCCAGGGCTTACGCGCCTGGGCTACTGTCTTGCGTCCCTCCGG
>CAZWWW010000373.1:0-3802 GCA_964637715.1 uncultured Phycisphaeraceae bacterium
GTCGTGGCGTGTTTCGCCCGTAGAAGCCGTCCCGAACCACCCCATCATCACGGAAGTCTTCAACAATCCGACCGGGCTCAACGACGGTCCCACGGGGCGGGACGTTACCAACGCGCATCAGGAGTTCATCGAGCTCTATCTCCCCGCGGCTGCGGATTTGGACATCGCGTTGAACGCGGACGATCTCCAGCTAACGTTCTATGAAATCGAGGGGGACTCCGGAAACGCCAAACGGGGATGGGTGAACCAGCGGTACGACCTGCCCGCGTTTGACCTGGATCCCGGCAACGGTATGACGCCCGGAGCCTTGCCGCGCCCGTCGACCGGCGTCGTTGTTCTAGGGTGGGTGGATTACAACGCGCTCAATCCACCGACTGATTTATTCGGTACACCGAGCACGCGCGTCGGGCTCATCAACAGTGGAATCACGACCGCACCTGCGGGAACGGTGTTTATAGCGATGAACGGTGCTGAGTTTACGGGAACCACGAACTTTCCCGTGCCCATTGCTGAATCGCTGATCGACGTACCGAACGAAAACGCGAACGGCGTGATGCGCAATGGGTCCAACGTTTACCTGTTGGTGAACCGTGCGGACGCGGGGTATGTGTCGCTGATCGACCGGACGCTTTTGGGTGCAACGACCGCCGACCTGCCCGGGGGTACGGTGCTCGGGCTGTCGTCTTTGTTGGACGGCATCGCAGGCAATGATGATCTTAGTTTTCTTGAGTCGGCGCAGCCCTATGCGACGCCCACCGGGTTGAGTATCGACCTGGAAGATGTCTTGCCGTTGGGCGGTGTGTTTAGCCCATGGGTCACGCAGATCGCGGAGGAATCCGGCGGCGGCTATTCCCGCAAATACGTTGATGTGCTGCGAACGACCGAAGACGGTATTGTCGGTAACGAGAATCCGGCGTTGGACGCTGCTATCTATCACAGGGTGTTTCGCACCGGTCCGTTCTTCCCGTCACCGGGCGCAGTGGTGTTCTCCACCGATCCCCCGCGCCTCGCGCTTCCCGGGCCGACGCGCCTGGTGTTCGAGGTAATCGCCGGAACGACCGGTCGCCCGGGGCTGCTCTGTGCGAACGTCGGTGGTGATTTCCCCATCGATATTTCAGCAACGCCCGGCGCGTCGAGCGATCCCGCCGCCGCAACGTTTGCCACTGACGCACCGGCGCTCGCGGTGGCAGGGCAGACGGAGGGGTTTCCGCAGATCGCCGTCAGCGTGGCTTCGAGTGCGCCGAACGGCGGGCTTGTGACGGCGCCGGTTTCGTTCGTGGCGACGAACACATCAGGCGGCGATCCGGTGGTTCAAGACGCTTCGCAGGGCTCAACCGCCACCGTGACCGTGTTGAATCCCACGCAAGGGATCGATGAGCTTGGGATGCCCGTCGAGACGACAGTCTTTCTGGCGGTGCAGGGGTTTGGCGCCGATCCGGGGGTATTGAACGAGTTCGCGCCGTCCGATCTGGGAACCTATGTGGCGGCTAACCTGGGCGGTTTCGCCGAAGGTACGCTTGGCGCAGTCGCGACGTTGTTGAACCCGGCCACTAACTTGGAAGATATTCTGGTGATGGACCCGCTACGGCAGTCGTTCCCGGCGACGGAGCTCGATTTCATCAACGCACCCGGTCCGATCGGGTTGGATGATCTGGCCACGACGGTTACGACGTCTGCCAAGGTGTTGACCGGCAGCACCGCTTATTCAGGCAGTATCAACGTTGCGGGCACGGCCATCAAAGCCATTGAGCTCGCCATCCCCGAAACCACGACCACGGGAGGAACGTTCAGCACGAGCGGTCAGTTGTTTTTTGCGGCGGCGGACGGCGGGGTGAACCAGTCGCCGCGCAGCGGGCTCAACTTTGTAACGACAACAAGAACGTTTGAGCTAGCGTTGGTCGATACAAACGTGACATCAACGGGGATTGAGAGCGGTGATAGTGACGACTTCGGGCTGATTGTTGAGGTTGGTCAGGTGTTAGCGGGTGCATCGGTCGTGCCCGGTCAATTCGTTTTTCTTAGCTTTTCAGGTGGTCTTGAGGGTGAGGATATTGATACGGTGGATGTCCCGGGTGTGAACGCGACAGTCGCTTTGTTGCTTGACCTGGACAATCTGCACGACGTGTTGGGGATTGCGACGATTACGCGCTTGTTTGTGGTTGATGCCGATCTGGGGGGAACGCTCAACGTCGTCGAGGCGATCTCGCTGAACAGCCAGGGTTGTGCCGCCACGTCGGTTTGTGGTGACGGGGTTGTTTGCCCGATTGACGAGGTCTGCGACGACGGGTTTACCGATGCGTGTGGAACGTGCGATGCGACGTGCAGCGGAGCGGGTACGGGGTCGACCTGTGGCGACAACATGCTGTGCCCCGAAACCGAACAGTGTGACGACGGGAATACGACATCGGGTGACGGTTGCTCGGCCACCTGTCAATCGGAATCCGCTTGTGATACACCGACGGCGGTCACGTTGGGATGCCGCTATTTCGGTGTAACGCCGGCTGCGGGTACGGCGCCGGTCGCGTTGCTGGTTACCGGCAGTACGACCGACAGTGCCGTGTCGTGCGTCTCCGGGTATGTTCAGGCTGCTTGTGACGCGGGGGCCAACAATGGGTTGGCGTGTGCGTCGGATGCGGATTGCCCGGGTGGTGCGTGTAAGAGTACGGGACTGCTGGGTCCGTCGCCCGTTCGCCTGACGCCCGCGGCGTGGGGTACGGCGGCGGTGCGCGGATTTGAGATTCAGCCCTCAGCCACATACAACGTGCAGGCTGACTGTGGTACGACGCCGGGGGCTATCTTATCCCCACCGGCAGCGGTGACGCTCCGGGTATGGGGCGATGTTGTGGGTAACGGTCTCCCAATCTCGTTTGCGGATATTTCGGGCGTCGTGGAGGGTTTCCAGGGCAATCCCGGGGTCTCGGTTGAAGTGACCGATTTGGCCGGCCCGGGTTGCATACCGCAGCGCGTGGTCAATTTTTCAGATATCAGTGCGGATGTGGACGCTTTTCGAGGTGCCAGCTTCAACTGTTCGGCTCCGTGTCCTTAACCTGTGTGGCGGATGACGATCTCCAAATTGTTTGTAACGCACAACGACGAGATTCCGTTCCTCCCTGTGGGATGAAGTCGCTTCGAATGCGGTTTTGTCGTGCGATGTGCCGTATAGTTCTGAGCACACGATATACGGTACGCCAGTCAAAGGTGACGCCGAAGGGCCTGTCGATTTAATTGGCGTGGTTTTTGATATCGATTTCTGTTCGAGGGGCTCCACTGATTCCGGTTTGCGCTACGCACGATGGGATGGAGGCACGTGGCATGAGCGGATGAAAGCAGGCTCCCTTTCCTCGGGATCAGATACTGCTGTTCCGCGAGGCGCTGGAGCAGCCTATCTATTATGAGCGGGTAATCAACGGCCGCAGTCAGGCCCAAGTGCGGGCGTTGCGGAAGAAGCTGCTCGGCTCGGGGAAGTGAAGCCTAAACCCGCGAGCGACACCCTAGGGTATTCATACTTGTCAGCGGTTTATATTGGCGACGGTTAGACGGAATAAGCTGCAAAAGATGCACTGTTGTACATCGACAGAGTCCTGGCAGACGTCTATGTCCGATGCGATAAGCTGATCGGGCGCCCAACCACGGTTGAGGTTCGAGATTTCCAAGGTAACAGCGATGTCGAATTGTGCTCGTGTGGAAAGCGGGCAGGCCTCCAGCGCCGCGGCGTCGCTGATACCAAAGGCGCGGCCGGCTGGATCATCGGACGGCACGTCCGACGTGACGCCCGACGTGGCGGGAACGGCGTCCGGCAAAC
>CAZWWW010000374.1:0-3786 GCA_964637715.1 uncultured Phycisphaeraceae bacterium
CTTTTGCCCACTGTTGTTCTGCTGGCGTTTGTGTTACCGGTCCGCGCAGGCGGGTTCGAGCGCGCGATTGAGCGTGCGTTGCCGCGCATCGTCAAACTGTATGGCGTGGGAGCCGGACTGCAAAAAGGTTTTGGTAGCGGGGTCCTCGCATCGGCGGACGGTCTGGTGGTGACGGTGTATTCCTTGCTTGTCGACGCGGACACCGTTCGTGCGGTGACCGCCGACGGCACCATCTACGAAGCCCACCTGGTCGCGCACGATCGCGCGCGCCAGCTCACCCTGCTTCGCCTCGTCGCACTCGACGCCGACAAACCGGTCGGCGGTTCGCGACGGGCTATGCGCCCGACCGTGCTATCGGATGCGACGAACGCCAACGGAGCGCACACCGACCCGCCCGCGTCGTTCCCGTTTTTTGACATAACGTGCCCGCAGGCGTCGGAGTCATCGGATACGTGGTGCGGTCCGGTGTTGCGTCCCGGCGATTGGGTTATCGCGGCCGGAAACGCCTTCAAAGTGGCCGATGGTTCCGAGCCGGTTTCGATTACCCACGGCGTGTTCTCCGCCCGAACCCGCCTTGACGCACGGCGACGTAAGCGCGACTTCCCCTATCGAGGCGACGTGCTCGTCATCGACGCGATAACCAGCAACCCCGGTGAACCGGGTAGCGCCCTTGTTAATCTGGACGGCGAATTCGTCGGTTTGATCGGCCGGCAGGTCGTCTCTAACCTGACCCACACGCACTTCAACTATGCCATCCCGCGCGATGTTGTAGCCGCATTCGTGGTCGACGCACTCGCTGCGGAGAAGGCCGGGCAATACGCCGTGGTCCAGACCGACGAGCAAGTTGGTCAGCGGATCGACCCCGGCATCCGCATCGCGCGGGCCGGGTTCCAAACGGTGCTGCCCTTTGTGGAGCGCGTGGTGCGTGGATCACCGGCGTACAAGGCGGGCGTGCGTAAGGACGACCTCGTACTCTCGGTCAACGGGCACAGTGTGGCCACCGCCGACGAGTACCGGGAGGAGGTTCGCCGTGCCGACCGCCGTGATCCGCTAAACCTCGTCCTGCGCCGCAAACGAAAAATCCTATCCGTTCAGATTGGAGCGCCGAAGCGTGGGCATGAATGATCGACAAAAACGGTGTGGTCCGGCGGCGCTGGCGGTGCTGCTCGTGATCGGCTTGTGCATAGGCGCACGGACGCGCGGTGGCACATCCGAACATAATAGGACGGATTACGCCGTCCGCCGTGCGATGCAGGACGTGTTCCGTGACATCGCCGAACGGGTTCGCCCGTCTCTGGTTCGTATCGACACGGTCGGCGGCACCCAACCAAGCCCTACCATCGTCGAGCGGCAAGAGCGCGGCACCGAGCAGGGACCGGGCGACGGCAGCGAAACGCCGCTCCGTTCCAGGAAACGACGAAACGCCTTCGTCGATCGTCCGGGCTCAAGTTTCGTCATTGCCGACGGACCCGCCACCGGATTGGTTTATTCATCTGATGGCTACATCATCACCAGCAGCTTCAACTTTGCCCGACAACCCGCACTCATCTCCGTGGTATTGGCAGACGGTCGACGCTTCGCCGCGGACTTGGTTGCACGGGATCAGGTCCGCAAGATCGCCCTGTTGCGCGTCGACGCCCACGATCTTGTTCCGCCGGAGTGGATCAGCGCTGACGAGCTTCACGTCGGACAATGGGCGGTCGCGCTCGGGCTGGGCTTTGGCGGAGATCAACCCTCGGTCACAGTGGGTATCGTTTCAGCGCTCAACCGCATGCGCGGCAACGCGATCCAGACGGACGCCAAGCTCAACCCGGCCAATTACGGCGGGCCGGTCTGTGCGATCGACGGGCGCGTGATGGGCCTTTCCGTCCCGATGGCTCAGCGACCCGGCGAACTGGCGGGCGTCGAGTTGTACGACTCCGGCGTGGGCTTCGCCGTGCCCAAGCGCAGGGTTGACGATATCGTATCCGTCTTGAAAAAAGGACACACGCTGCAGCGCGGGTGGCTCGGCATTCAGGTCGACCTGCGTTCCGCCGACGGCGTAACGATTCGCAACGTAGCCGACCCATCTCCGATGCGCGACATCGGCGGCCAACCCGGCGACATCATCACCTGGGCGGAGGGTCGACCGATCAAGCAGTTCGCCCAGCTCATGCAGGCGCTCTACATGATCCCCGCAGGCGAACCGGTGTATCTTTGCCTGAAGCGCGGCGATCACGAATTCGGAACCGTGGCGCGCCTGGCCTCAACGGACGAACTGGGCGCACTGTCCGACCTGCCGCGCGGCTTCGATCTTTCCGATCCCGTCGGCGCGCTAAAGAAACTGGGCCGACGAGATTGGAAACATTTCCGCCGGTAAGGCACGGTGCATTTTCGTGTGGCAAGTCGACTCTCAGCTTACCCCGTAAGACGGGAAGAGGCAGTAACAGACCCCTGTAGAAAAACCGAGGATTCCGTAAGTCCGGTCGCATGTCCGGGCGCCGCTGCGCAGGTCCATCACCAATAAGCTGAGCGGCCCGATCCGTCACAATTGCCGCCTTCGCCGGGCCAAAAGGGGGATGTTTTGTTCATGCTGCTGTGGTAGAATGAAGGGGAGGAGGAGACTACGGAGCAAGCGAACATGAACGAACATACCTATGGGGTCCGTCGCTTCACTATCCTTGGTTTTTTCGCATTCGGTCTGGTCGCGCTCGTCTTGCCATTCCCGGCATCGGCGCAGGAAGGCACGCCGGTAGACGAAAAACCTCCGTTTCGAGGATGCGGAAAGGCCTGGGCAGCAGCCCGTTTGTTGAAGCGCGAGCCCGCGCACCGAATCAGCGCGGCGCGGCGCGAGGCCATGGCCCAAACCGACGTGCTCCATTACGCCCTGGATATCGAGATTACCAACCTGAACCCCGCCGGCGATACCTGCAGACTTTCCGGGACTAATGTGAGTACGATCCAAAGCAAGTCTTCGTCATTGACACAGTTCACCTTTCGACTGCGGGATCAGTTCAACGTAAACGCGGCCTACGTGAACGGAACGACGCCGGTTACGGTCACCACGACAAGTGAGTCGACCCGTGTCGTCACGCTCGATCGCGCCTACGGCCTGGACGAGGTTTTCGATCTGACGATTTCCTATTCGGGCTATACCGTCTCGGCCGCCTTTGGGTCCATCGAGGTATCCACTCATTCCGGGGGGATACCCGTTGTGGCGACGCTGAGCGAACCCTACTATGCCTACACGTGGTGGCCCGCGAAAGACGGTGATGTGTTCCTGCCCGGCGATAACTCGGACCGCGCCACCGTCGAGCTCTCCGTGACGGTCCCGGACACCTTCACGGTGACCTCGAATGGAATGCTTCAGGGCACCGATGTGTTGACGGGCGCCCGCAAACGGTTTCGCTGGGCGAGCGATTATCCGATCGCGACCTACCTCGTCAGCTTCTCCGCCACGCAATACAACACATGGACAACCAGCTACAACTATTCCGGCGGGTCAATGCCGGTGGAGTTCTTTGTCTATCCCTCGCTTGATACGCCCAGCAACCGCGCCGCCTGGAACAAGGTCGTCGACATGCTTCCGGTCTTGGGTTCTTTGTTCGGCGAATACCCCTTTGTCAGTGAGAAATACGGGATCTACAACTTCCCGTTCGGCGGCGGCATGGAACACCAGACGATGACCGGGCAGAGCGGCTTTTGGGAGTCCGTCACCGTACACGAACTGGCCCACCAGTGGTGGGGCGACTTCGTAACGTGCAAGACCTGGAATCACATCTGGTTAAACGAAGGATTCGCGACCTA
>CAZWWW010000375.1:0-3780 GCA_964637715.1 uncultured Phycisphaeraceae bacterium
AATAATGAGCACCTCGCGGCAGGTTTGGTTCGTGGACAGGGCGTATTGCCGGGGCCAGCCTTTGACGACACGGACGTTTCGTTTAACCGCGCGCAGCAGGGAAGCCAATTCGTCCACACCCGGTCGCCCGTCGTTGCGGTAGGACACAACGAGCACGCTTTCGTGAAACCGCTCAAACAGCGCACGGAACAAACCCGCAATAACGTCGGGGTCTGTCCAGGGATCGTTTTTTCGCCGAAGCCGACGGTGCTTGGATGAGTGATCGATGTCGTCGCGCCAGGTTCGATAACGCGTCATTCCTTCGAGAAAATGATAGAAGTCCCGGTAATCAACGCCGACACCGCGGCTATTGATGTATGGCGGATCGATGTACACGAGATCGAACGCCGGCGGAATCTCAAGTGCGTCCCGGCTTATGGACCGGCAGGTTCCGCGTCCGTCGATCAGCGCCCGGTTGGCTTCGTCGATATAGCGACGCATGTGTTCGGGGAACGGGCGGTCCCAAGTGGCTTTGTTTCCGAATCCGCGCGACACGCCGGCAGTGCGCATGTAAAGATTACATCGGTGAAACAGGTTGTACGGGCGCTTGGCCATCGCCGCCTGAAACAAAGCGAACCAGGCGATCGCCCGCGCGTACCGGTTCTCGAGGGCGTCGATATTGGCGACGGCTGTGTCAAGCCAAAGGTTTTCATCGTCCGTAAAATAGATCCCCGCGAACGTTCTGGCGATCACGTCGTCGTAGGTCACACCATCCCGGCGCACGCCGAGGGTACCGGCGATCCCGGGGTCGAGGGTGACGTTGTCGTTCTCGATCAGCGCCCGCCCGATCTGGTGGTTGAACGAGAGGCAGTCGTTATACGTGACGGATTTGCCGAGCGTTTTGAACCCATACGCGACGGAGGCGGTTCCCCCGAACGCGTCGAGTACGCTGTTGTATGGCAGATCGCGCAGCTCGTTGAGGATCGCGGCCACCATCCGCCGCTTGCTGCCCATATAGCGGGTGCGCGGGAATCGTTTGATCGCCTCGCCTGCGTCGCGCAACGCACGGCCCGGGTCATGGTCGCGAAAGGACAACGGAAGTTGGCCCGCTGGTGTGCACCCGCGTGCGGTCATCAGGTAGGTGTGGCCGTGCGCTCGGAGGATGCGGAGGCACTCGGTGCGGCGTCGGAACCGGGTTGCGTTGCCGTCGGCACGGCGGGCAATCCGGCGAACCGCAGAGCCGCCTTCACGAGCCCGACGAACAGGGGGTCAGGATCAAGTGGTCGACTCGTTAGTTCCGGGTGGGCCTGGGTGGCAAGGAAAAACGGATGCACATCGGGCGGCAATTCGAGCACTTGCATGATGGGGTAGGCGGGGTGTCGCCCCGAGAAAACAAGTCCGCCGCGCTCAAGCTTGTCGACATAGGCCGGGTTCACTTCGTAGCGGTGTCGAAAACGCAGACGGATGCTGTCGGCTCCTCCGTAGCACCGCGAGGCCATGCTGTTGGGCGTCAGGGCGACATCGAACCCGCCCAGGCGCATGTTTCCGCCTAGTCCCTCGATCGCTGCCTGGTCGGGCAAGAGATCAATGACCGGCTCGGGGCAGTCCGGTTCAATCTCAGTGCTGCTCGCGTGCGACAGACCGCACACATGGCGGGCGAACTCGATGACCGCCGTCTGCATACCGTAACATAATCCGAGATAGGGCAGACCGTGCTCGCGGGCGTATTGGATACACGCCAGTTTCCCGTCGACGCCGCGAAACCCAAAGCCGCCGGGTACGATCACACCGTGCACATGTTCGAGGGCCGACGCCACGTTGGATTCGGACAGTTCCGCACTGTCGATCCAATCGAGTTGGACTCGGGCACCCCACTGCGTGCCCGCGTGCTCGAGTGCCTGAATGATGCTTGCATAACTGTCGCGCAGGGCGGTGTACTTACCGATGATGCCCACCGTGACCGCGTGGCGCGCCTGGCGCAGGCTCCGGATGTAATTTGACCACGTTCTGCGGGCGGCGTCCTCTGCCCGTTTGTCGGCGCGATCCGAGAGCCCCAGAAGCTCCAGTACAACGGCGTCAAGCCCGGCGCCCCGGATCATTTCCGGAATGACATACACGCTGTCGCAGTCGTGCATGGAAAACACGCGTGACATGGGCACGTTGGAAAACAGCGCGATTTTTTCGCGTACCTTCTTGGTCACCGGTGCGGACGCCCGGCAGGCGATAATGTGCGGATGAATCCCGGCGGCGTTGAGCAGTTTCAGGTTGAGCTGGGCGGGCTTCGATTTTTGTTCGCCCAGCGCGGGCGGGGCAACGACATAGGTCAACGCGACGAAGCAGAAACTGCCCGGTCCTTCCTCGAAGGACATTTCGCGCACCGCCTCGATGAAATAGGCGTTCTCGACGTCGCCGACGGTTCCGCCGATCTCCACAAAAATGACATCCGCCTCCTCGGCGACGGCCAACTCGCGCAGACGAAGCTTTACCTCGCCGGTGACGTGGGGAATCATTTGCACATCGCGACCGAGGTAGCGCCCTTCGCGCTCCTTATCGAGCACCGATGAAAAGATCTGTCCGCTGGTCGTAAAATTCAAGCGCGACAGGGTTTGATTCAGCATCCGCTCGTAGGTGCCGAGGTCCATGTCGCATTCCATGCCGTCGTCGAGCACGAACACCTCACCGTGTCGATAGGGATTCAGCGTCCCGCTGTCACGGTTGAGATAACCCTCGAGCTTGACCGGTGCTACCTTAAGCCCTTTGTCCTGAAGAATCTTGGCCAGCGAGCTGGAAAAAATACCCTTGCCCAACCCGCTCATCACCGTACCAAAAACGACGACGTATTTCGTGCGTCCCGGTTGATAACCCGGCGGCATGGGCGTGAAGAACTCGGTCTCTTCGGTAACGTGACTGAGTGATGCGAGCGTCGATTCAGGGGTCATAGATTCACCGGTTTCCGTTTCCTTCGTTCAAACGTAACACCTGCCACACGGGTAGCGCGCGGACGAATCGTCGTCCGCCGCCGCCGCTCTTGCCCCTCGCCGTCATGCTCCGCCGGTTTGGATTCCACAACCAAACGTCCATACGCCTGATTATCATAAGCTCCGCGCTGACCGGCAAGCCCTTTGCATTACAGCATAGCGCATCCTCTTGTGCGGCGTCACAGTTTGTTCTTAGGGTTCGGTTGTGGGTGGCATGGGCAAACTTGTTTGCCCGTGACTGCCCCCCAGCAACACGGGCAAGCTGCTGCTTGCCCATGCCACCCCAAAAACAAGGTATGACAAAGCACTAGGCATTGCATTTCATGCCCATACGCTCGACAAACGCGGCGTAGTCATCGGTTGTATCAATACCGAAGAATCGATGGTTCACAACCGACACGGCGATAGGGTAACCCGCCGCCAGCCACCGCAATTGTTCCAGAGACTCAATATCACAAAGCGAATCGGTAGACTCCGTATTATCAAGCGAATCGGTTCGCCTGTCGTTTTGTTGAGTGATCGCTCTGAGCGCGCCCGCTCTGAACCCGTATACGCCCATGTGCAACAGCCAGCGCGACGGACGATCGATGCGCCCCTGAGTGTCGCGCGGGTAAGGGATCAAACTACGCGAGAAATAAAGCGCCCGGCCGGTCTGATCCACGACGACCTTAACCCGGTTCGGATCGAGCGGCGAGCCCGGTCCCTCGGTCGGTCCGTCGTCGGCAAAGGGGGTCGCCACGGTGGCGATCGAGCAATCCGAAGCGTGCGTGGCGAGCGCCGCGATGACGGCAAAGGCATGGCCCTTGCCCTCTGCATCCTCACA
>CAZWWW010000376.1:0-3754 GCA_964637715.1 uncultured Phycisphaeraceae bacterium
AGCCCGCGCGATCTTCCCGGTCTCGAGGCCGGTGCGGGTGTCCAAGAACCGGCCCGTGAAAACGATAAATGCACTAAACGCAACGTCAAAAGGCCCGATCGCGCCGTGGACACGATCGGGCCTACTCAGTTCGAAAAAGGTCGAAGCACGATATCAAAAATGTGCCGACCGCCTTATTCCTGAGAATCCGTTTGCGCCGGGATCGACTCGAACGCCCGGATGGTCGGCTGCTTGCCCCCGTCGCGCGAGCCGCGCGACAGACGGCCTCCGTTGGCCGAAAGCAATTCGTCACCTTGACCGGCCACGTCGTACTGAATCACCGCCGGTTGCGTGCCGATCCCAACTACGTTAAGACCGGTCGAATCCAGCGCCGCCCCGTTGAAACTCAAGACCTTCGTAGCCAATCCGAGCAGCGACGCGTCCTGACTCACGTTGTCGAACGTCGGCTCATTGATGTTGTCACACTCAATGCTCGCCACGCCGTCGAGGCGCGCCTTGCCTTTGTCCGTGCCCAGATTGGATCGAAGGAAATGGTTGGGGATCGACACCGACGTCACATAGTCGCTGAGAAGAGTCTGGTCCCAGCAGGTAATGCACCGCCGCGTACCGGAGAACTTCGATTCGATCTCGTTCCAAATCTCAACCTCGACCTTGGTCGTAACCGGGCCGTTATTGTCCTGGCGCAGATCAGCGGAAACCGGAAGCAACGTCAGGTCGGTATCGACAAACACCGTCGTGCTCCCCGGATCACCCGCAAGACCCTGTGACAGCGCCGAGGAACCGGACGCATACAGATCGAGCACCAGCTCGTCGAACGCCGCGTCATACTCGACACCGTCAAGATCAAGACGACCCGGTGTCGGAAGAAATTGGCCATGAGCTGCGTCATGCGCCTGGAACGCAAACGCGTTGTACTCTAGCGCCGTACCGGCCGCATAGTTCACCACCACCGCATCCCCCTTGAGGTGATTCCAGCGAATCTCCTCCCAGTCTCCGGTGGTCTGATTCTGGCGAACCGCCCACGCCAACACGTAGCCGCGCAGGACGCGGGTGCTGCCGTTGGTCTCCGGATCAGGGCGACCGGGCTTGCCGAAGAGCGCCGGCGGGTCGAGCACGCTGAACGGCTGACATCCGCGCGGCTCACCGGTAAGCGCCGACCAGAAGATCGGCTGATTGGCTGTCAGCATCAGGCGGCAATCCGCCCAGTTCCAACCCGGCTCCGCCTCCTCCATACGCATGATGGGAAAACCGACGAATCGCTCCTCCAAAGGCCTGTCGCCGTTGATGAAATAGAGCTGCACAAACACGTGCCCCGCGTAGTCGTTGGTCAGGTCGATAATCGTGTCCTGGAGCACGTTACCGTCGTCGTCCCACTTGATCTCCACATCCGGAAACACAAGGAGACTACCCTTATGCGTCGCGCTCACCCGATTGGCGGCGGCGGGTGACGGCGGAAAAGCTTGTACCGCCGCTACACTCCCCAACAACGCCAGCACGGCACAAAACCGGGCACCCCCTGCCCGTCGCGCTCGCGACGATCCCTCAGATAATGGACAACGAATCATGATTCCCCCCTTGCTCGAACAGTCAAAGCGACCGGGCACCAGCTCGCTTCAAGCCCCCGTTCGCGCGTCTACCTCGTACTGATCCCTCATGCCGGGCCCAACGGACTCGACAGCGGGCTCCGGCCCCTATCCACCACCGGGATCAAGCCGCCCCCCAAAACCTGCAAGGATTAGACACAGCTTGCGCTATTCCTCACAACAAGAACCAGAAATATCAAAACAGGGCAACATAGTCAACAGAAAAGGGATAAATAGGTAGACCGAAAACAATCAAATAGGAAAGATCATACGGATAGGAAAGGATTGTTGCCGCATACCCACCACGCTCCAGGCAAGCTCGCGCCCTTTGCTGGATGGGCGGCGGGCGATGTCTGCCGCGCGTGACGGACACGCCGGTGAGGACCTATAACGGCCATTGCACGCAGGAATCCTCGGAAGGCAGGGTACACGCACGAAAACGCGGGAACGCGCGAATGCGCAAAGGCGGAAACACCGGAACGCGGTTAGACGGGCACACGATTCGGAGCCCGCATCACCCATAACGCCATGAGTGAGCCGCCGGCCTCACTTCGTTTGGTTAGCAACACCCGCCCCTGTTTATCGGACGCCGTTTTACGCGAACTGATACCGACCGCGGCCAAAGTGAATCTTCGCCCCGATCATCAGCAGCAACGCGAGAATCAGCATCCCCCACTCCGACACCGTGGGAATGAAGGGCATCTCGATACACGCCCGCGCCGGACAGCCATCGGACTCGACCGTGAGCGAGGCCTCTCGAGGACAATACGTCGCACCGTCAATATCACCCTCGGCACTGGCCACGTTGGAATAGCACGCCTCCCGACCGTCGCCATCAAGGTCGGCAAAGTTGAGCCACGCCGGTTCGTCATCAAACCGAACTGAGCAGGTGATCGTAACGAACGACGGCGGATCACCGACATCACCGTTACCCAGCGCCCCCACGCTCGCACAACCGCTCACCGGGTCGAGGTCGCAGGAGACAATGGTCACACCCGGAATGCCGGCCGCCAAATCAAGCACAAGGTCAAGATCACAGGCCCGCGCGTCCGCAAAATCCGTTTCGCCGGAATTGGACACGGTAATGTCGTAAATCAATGTAAGCGGATAAGCCACGGAAGCACCGGGCACGAGCAGGTCCGCCGTCGGCACAATATCGCCCGGATCGGTGCAGCTACCGTTATTGTTCAGGTCGGCGCAGACGGACTTGTTGCAGGAGATATCGGGCACGTCCACGTTGATACGCGCCGTATCGGTGCGATCGGGACACGGGTCGGCGTCCGAGGCCGAACAGATGTCGGTCTCGCCGCCCACGATCACCGTGTTGACGCAATCCTCGTCCGTTCCCATGGTGACAAACCCGTCAGGGACTTTGACCTCGAACGTGATCGTCAGCACTTCCGCCGGGGCCATTCCGTCCGCAATGCAAGGGGTCAAATCCTTGGTCCCGCTGAGCGACGCAAAGTCTGCGCAACCGCCGGCTGGACACACGCAATCCGTCACGTCGATCCCGTTCACGTCCGCGACGACCGTTCCCGCTACGTACCACGGCGAACACCCGAGGGTGTCGTCGATGGTCACGCGCGGAAGATTCGCCTCGCCTGTGTTCTCAATCTGAACACGGAACCCAACGCGCGAACCAGGCAGGGCATCGACAATGTCCGCGTCGAACACCGCGGACGGATCACGCGGATCGTCGCACGTGACGTCCTTGGTAACAAGCAGATCGCACGTCTTAACGTCAACCGCGATACGCGCCTCGTCCATACAGGAGAAGCTTGGATCGCCCACTGTCGGACAATCAGCCTCGGACGCGCCGAGCACGGTGATTTGATTCTCGGGCGCGGCGTTTGCGTCGATCGAGGCTGTGTCGGCCAAGCGCGCCTCGAACAAGACCGCCACCGTCTCGCTCGGTTTCAGCGGCGTATTCAGTTTGCAAATGACGTCGGTCCCATCCCAGTTGAATGCCGTGGAAAAATCGAGGTTCGTACAACTGCGCCCGATCATTTGGACGTTCGTCGGACCGGAGGCGAACGCCGTCCGCTCGGCCATGAGGTCATCATAGCTCAGCGCACACATGCCCGTCGGATCGCCCGCCACGTTTTCGACAACGATGCGGTATTGCAAACACGCCCCGGGTGCGACATCGAGCACCGCCGGTTCCGCCACCC
>CAZWWW010000377.1:0-3753 GCA_964637715.1 uncultured Phycisphaeraceae bacterium
GGCAAGAACAATAAGCAACAGCGCAGCGAGCGCTGCCATCCAAATCCAGTGATTCACCGGGCGGTGCAATTCAACAGGGTCGAGTACCTTGATGTCGTTCAGATCGGCTTCGTTGAGCGCGGTCGCCGATGGGTCCACCGCGGTGATCGAAACGGGTTCCGTGGAGAGCTCATGTTCCTTGTCGGCGGCGGGTTGCCCCGAATCGGGTTGGATCGATCGGTCGGTTGTCGACGGCGGCGTTCCGTCGGGAGCATTGGTGGCATCAGTACCGTCAGGTTGATCGTCCCGCGCATCGACGAAGCGAACGGACGCCTGTGGAAATTCGAACGTACCCGCCAGCAAGAACGAAACCGTGTACCGGTAGCGCCATGCCAAACGGTCGTCGTCTAACGGGATAGCCTCTTCCTTCCTCGCGTCCGTAACGTCAAGCTCGTACCGGCGATCGCCCTCGAGCAGCGCGCTACGGTAGTCCTCTACGGAAACCGTAACCCCGCGCGGCGCCATGACTTCAACGGTCACGGTCGCCTGCTGACCGACTTTGACCGCCTCCGGCGCGACGGTCAACGTTAGTGACACAGGGCCATCCGTCGCGGTGCGTACTACGGCCTTGCGGTTCGCGCTCTGCTGGTCGCTCGATTCAGTCGACCCACATCCCGGCAGCACAAGCGACAGACTCAAGAGTAAAACGCCCGGCGCACACAACGCCCGTGGGGGGTATCGACGCTTTGACGCAGACGCCCGCCGCGGGGCACACACCGACCCGATCACCGCCTCTTCTCCCGCTTTCTGAAAAACCGCACCAGCGGATCGACATAAGATTGATCCGTCCGAATATCGATCGTTTCAGTATCCATGCGACGGAACATGGCCTGCCGATCCGCATCGCGGCGGGCGGCGTTCTCAGCGAACGCATCGCGCGTGCGGCGATTACCCGTATCCACGAGCATGCGCGATCCCGTCTCGGCGTCTTCGAGTTCGATGAATCCCACGTCGGGCAGCGTACGTTCGCGCGGATCGGACATGACAATGGGAATCAGATCGTGGCGTCGCCGCGCGATGCGCAACGCGGGCTCAAAGTCGTCGGCCAGAAAATCGCTCACCAGAAAACACACCGACTTTCGCACCGTGATCCGGTTGAGAAACTGAAGCGCCTCGGAGAGATTCGTACCGCGACCCACCGGCTCGTGATACAACAGCTCGCGTATGATACGCAGCACGTGCCGCGTGCCCTTTTTCGGTGGAACGTATTTCTCAACGCTGTCCGTAAAAAGAATAAGCCCTACCTTGTCGTTGCTCCGTATGGCGGAGAACGCCAGCACTGCGGACAACTCAGCCGCAACGTCCAGCTTGAATTGGTCGACACTGCCGAACAGACCCGAGGGGCTGGCGTCGACCACAAGCATCACGGTCAGCTCGCGCTCCTCACGAAACTTCTTGATGAACGGTTCGCCGTAGCGCGCCGATACGTTCCAGTCGATCAAACGGACGTCATCGCCGATTTGATAGGGCGAGACCTCCTCAAATTCCATACCCCGCCCGCGAAAGGCGGAGTGATATTGACCCGCCAGCACGTCGTTGACCGTTCGGCGCGTGCGGATTTGAATCTGACGAACTTTTTTGAGCAGTTCGCTGGGGATCATGGCACGGCTACGTGGTCGAGCACCGCTTTGACCACGTCCTCCGACGTCTTTTCTTCCGCTTCCGCTTCATAGGTGATAATCACGCGGTGACGCAGCACGTCCGGCGCGACGGTCTTGACGTCTTGCGGCGTGACATACCCCCGCCCTTCGAGAAACGCCGACGCCCGGGCTCCGACGGTCAGCGCCAAGGTCGCCCTGGGCGAAGCGCCGTATTGAATCCACTCGGCGATCGGTACGTCGTAGGCCACCGGATCGCGCGTCGCCTGAACCAGATCGACGATGTAATCTTTGATCTTCTCGTCGATGTAGATTTCATCCACGAGCCCACGGGCGGCCGCAATATCGTCCGGATTCATCACCGGATCGATGTTCGTCTCGGCTCGGGTGAAACCCATGCGGTCGAGAATCTGACGTTCCTGCTGTTTGCTCGGATAGCCCACCAGCAGTTTCATCATAAACCGATCGACCTGCGCCTCAGGCAGCGGATAGGTGCCCTCCTGCTCGATCGGGTTCTGCGTAGCGAGCACGAGAAACGGTTCGTCCAGCTTATGCGTCTCTTTACCGATGGTGACCTGACGCTCCTGCATGGCTTCGAGCAACGCGGATTGTACCTTCGCAGGCGCCCGGTTGATTTCGTCCGCGAGGATGATGTTGGCGAAAATCGGACCTTTTTGGACCGCAAACGTGGCGTCGTTCGGTTTGTAGATCAATGTCCCGATCAGATCCGCGGGCAACAGATCGGGCGTGAACTGCAAGCGCTGAAACTTGGTGCGGATACCCCGTGCCAAACACGACACGGCCATCGTCTTGGCGAGACCCGGTACGCCCTCGATCAGCACATGCCCGTCCGCGAGCAACGCGATCAACATGCGGTGTAGCAGCGCGTCCTGACCAACGATGACGCGGTGCATCTGCTCGAGCAGTCGGCGAAACGGCTCACTCTTGTGCCCCACTCGCTCACCGATCCGTTGTACATCCGATTCCGTCGTAATCATGACCTCATAACTCCCGAGCTCCTGTTGATCTAAATGGTGGCGTGGATCCAGCGCGCCTCCGCGAAACAACGACGCCTTTCACACGGACGACCTGTCACGACCCAACCAGCCCAGGCCGGAAACCGCCGTTCGATCCGCGCCGAACGAAGCGCCGGTTTGTTGTTCTGAACGGGATAGATAGTGTATTCTCGGAAGCAAACCAACGTAGCGACACCGTGTAACCGCCGCGCAACTCGACCCTCGACGCGGCGCGACCGCCGCCGCGCTTGAAGGGCGACGCATTCGCATTCATAATGACCACCGTAACCGAACTCAACCTCGAACGTCGGCGAGCGTACCAACGAACAAGCGCGACCGGTGGCGGAGAAACGGAATACCCTTGCAGTTCGTAGCAACCATCACAGAGTCTCGCAGCGTCGCCGGCGCCATCGCGGACCTGCTTGGACCGATCGACACGCACTTGACGCCGGGCATGGCCGATCTCGCCCTGCTGTTCGCCACCGGTCATTACGAGGATGAGCTACCCGAAATCGTCGGGCACGTGGGCGCGTTCCTCTCCAACGCCGTACTTATGGGGTGTACCGCCGAGGGTACCATCGGAATCGATCGAGAAATCGAACGGGCGCCCTCGATGTCGCTGTTGGTGGCGTCGCTACCGGACGTGGCGCTTCGACCTTTTCATATGCGCCAGTCGGAGCTGGAAGGAGCCAAGACGCCGGAAGACTGGGAGCGATTGACCGGGGTGACCGCCAAGTCGAATCCACTATTCGTAGCATTTGCCGACCCCTTTCGCTTGGCCATAAACGACTTCATCGATCTCCTCAACAGCGTCTATCCGGGCGCACCGCTTGTCGGCGGTCTTGCCAGCGCGGGCCAGCGCCCCGAACAGAATCGTCTCATCGTCAACGGAGAGATTGTGCGTGAAGGCATAGTCGGCGTGGCCATGACCGGCGCGTTCCAGGTCGATACGGTCGTCTCTCAGGGATGTCGCCCCATCGGGAAACCGCTGGTCATCACCAAAGGCGAACGCAACGTCATTCGTGAACTCGGTGGTCGACCGGCGCTCCAACAACTGCACGGCGTGGTGGTCGATCTTTCGGAGGAGGATGAGGAGCTCG
>CAZWWW010000378.1:0-3731 GCA_964637715.1 uncultured Phycisphaeraceae bacterium
CGATCTGCTCAGTCGACCATACCTTGAAAAAGTCGAGGTTGGCACTTTGCGGCTGGGGACTCGGCATATCAACAAGCGTACGCATGGGCATGAGCACGCTGTCGCCGATCACGAACGCCTCTCCCGGGCGCAGTACGGGGAGCATGTCGATCACACCGGTGAAGTGGTCACCCACGACCTTCGAGACGTAGTGCTGGTCCTCGGGGTTGCTGAGGCGCATGGCCACGAAGCTGTTGCACTGCGACAAAACCGTCTCAGACAGCTCCGACGGACGCTGTGACACAATCATGGCACTCACGCCGTATTTTCGCCCCTCCTTGGCGACGCGCTCGACGGCTTTGCAGGCGAAGTTGCGCCCGTTGTCAATCCGCGGGATGTAGTTGTGGGCTTCTTCATAGCACAGAAGAAGGGGGTGGCGCTGATTCGGTCGTGTCCAAAAGTTCAGGTCGAACAACAAGCGGGTCAGGACGGCCACGGTGATATCGACGATCTCGAAGGGGATGCCTGAGAGGTCTATGATGGTCAAGTTGCTTCGCGGCTGAACGCGCCCGGTAAGCACCCTGATCAAGTGGTTCATCAAGTCCGACGTCTGCGACTCATGCTCGGAGGCGGCCAGGTGGTCCCGGAAATAGCGCGATTTCATTCCGTGGTCGATCGGTTTGAGCAGAAACTCGTAGCGCCGGTCCTTGAACTTGGTGTCGATCTGTGCGATCAGACCCAGCAGTTTTCCGAAGTAAAGCGGGTGGGCTGTTTCGCCTTCCGGATTGCCGCGGTTGAACTGGCAGCGCTGGACGCGCATCAGGTGTTGCTGTTCCTGGGGTGTGAGCCCGCGCAGCGCGAGTTGCGAGAAGGCCAATCGATCGTCGTTGAGCACATAGCGTGACTCGTTGAGGTTCTCGGCGTAGGTCTTTAGCTGTTCAAGCGAGAAATAGATGGGCGTGTCCAGCGTCAGCGACTTGACCAGCCCGAGACTGCGGGCGGCTTCCATCTTGTATTCGAGCAACGCGGTGCGCAAAAACGATATCTGCGTGCTGAGATTGAGCGGGTTTGAGCGATCGACAAAGAGGGTTTCGAGTTCGTCGTATTTCAACAGCCAATAGGGCAGCACCAGATCATCGACCCCCAGATAGGTGACGTTGGCGTTTAGCTGACCGTCTTCGTCGGAGAACGCACGCCGGTATTCCCCGTGCATGTCGAACATCACGACCTGCGCCTGCGGGAGGTCAAGCACTTCCTGCAGAATCTTGGCCGTCGTGCAGCTCTTACCGCTTCCACTGTTACCCAGCACGGCCACATGCTTGGCGAACATTTCGGTACCGAGCACTTTGACCTCGAAATCCGGATTGTAGGCGAAGTGACCGAGCGAGAAACTCTGGGGGTGTTTCGACCCGGCCAATAGTTGATCGAAGCTGCCGAAGATGCTCTCGAAATCACCTTGGACCGCCACCCAAACGTCGTCGCCGATAATGGGGTATTCGTTGACCCCGCGCACAAACCGACCACCCTGAATCTCGCCGAGCAACTGAATGTGCATGATGAGCTGCGGTTCGACGTCTATCGTGGTGACCTCCTGTCGACCCACGCCGGTAACAAACGCAACCAACGTCCGGGCGTCCATCGGGATGGTCACATAGGAGCCGATTTGCCCCACGCGATAGGTTTGCTCGTCGTAGAGGAGGTTGAGGTCGGACACGGTAATCACCACGTCCACAGAACCGTTCTCCACCCGGATCACGTTGCCTATTTTCAGTGGATTCATTGTTTCGTCCGCAAAGAGCGCCCCCTGACACAGCAGGGTAACCGGGCATCTTATGGGCCTGTATAGCGGAAGCCCTGCGCGACCCGTTCCCTGTTAGCCATATCGTACGATCCGGAGGCTGAACGGAGCGCTTCCCTATAAAGGAGGTCGATCGGACCGTACAACACGTACACACAGGCGGTTAAGCGGAGCGCGTGCTCAAGGGGCGGTCATAGTAACGTGGGTCCATCGCCCGACATGCGGTTGGATCGATGCAGCGTATCGGACCGACGGTGATAACGATACTACTGCAGCGTCACAGCTTGTTCTTAGGGTTCGTTGTGAGTGGCATGGGCAAACTTGTTTGCCCGTGACTGCCCCGCCAGCAACACGGGCAAGCTGCTGCTTGCCCATGCCACACAAAAAACAAGGTGTGACAAGATACTACCGCGCCACTGGGGTGCCGGTTTCGATGCGGCGATCCGGCCTGATGCACCACGTTTCCCGGAACGGTCCAATACAGTCGAGCCGTTACGCAATAACGGACGTGGCCATCAGGGGCGTGGCGTGCCGAGTGGCCAACCACCGACGGCGCTCCGGTCCCAATCCCAATCAATCGGTTCGACGGGGGCATCGGTTCTGGCGAGCACGAACATGATGGGTTTGCGGGTCGTGTCGTGAAGATCCCAGCCGATCGGCTGACCGTAGTGCTCACGCAGAAAGGCCTTCCATTCATCGAAGGGCTGCTGATCGAACAGGACGAGGATCAGTCGAGGCGGGGATGCGCGAAGCTCTTTCATAAGAATCGTACGTCGGCGCTTTGCTCCGGGCATACCGTCGGCCAGACCGGTAATCATCGTGTAGCGCGAGGCGCAGCGCCGTTTGGCGTAGTAGTAAATCGACGCCTCGTTGCCGTAGACGAAGATCGTGTCGGAAGGATCGGTCACGCGCCGGACGTTCTCACCCTGCCCCCGACCCCAAAAGTCTCGCGAGTTGAAGCGCGTCACCGTGATCCCGAACGGCGGCTGGGAGAGATAGTCACGGTATTGTGTGTACATCGTTCCAAGAAAAGGAATACCAAAGAGTGACAGGGACAAGGGAACGCACCACCACGGTTGTCGCGTAGGCGCCGACGGCGGGCGGTTCTTTTCTCTTGATGGTCCGGGCGCGCGGTGCGCGGCGGTATCGTTCGATCCGCGGGGCGGGGACACGCCATCCGCACCGGAATCCTCATTCTGTTCATGCGCCGGTTCTTCGGCGTGCGAACCGGTTTTGACGCCCCAGGAATCGCGCGGGCTAAAGCCCGCGGCTCGGGACGAAACGACGGGAGCGGTTCCAGGCTCGCTATGGGCGACGGGGGTAGACGGGGATGACGTCGCTGCCGGCGTATCGAGCCCTCGCGCGATCACTGCAATCGCGTAACAGGTGCCTACCACCAACGGCGGCATCATCAGGTAGTAATAATGAGGCCAGGACCTACCGGGCAGACACACCGCACCGAACGAACCGCCCAGCAGCAGCAGGACAAGGAGACTGCGCACATCTTTCTTGCGCCACAGACAGGCCGCAAGCACGATGACCGACAATGCGCCGGCGATCCATAACGGCATCGCACTATCGAACACAAAGGGGTGTCGATCGGGTGTGAAGAATCCCGCCAGACGAGCAAGCAGGGGCTTGTCGCCGCTGTACCCGAGGTTGAAGGTGAACACGGCGTCGACAAACTCGACGAAACGATTCGAAATCAGAAAGTAAAGGAAGGTTCCGCCCCACACGACAAGCGGACCCGCAGCCAAGGCGAGAAGCCTGTGCAGCCGCCTCGCCATAGTTCCGCGTACAGGCGGCGGTACGAACGCTCGGCGCGTATGGGGTTCGCCCGATCGGGCGACAGGCGATACTGCCGGAACCAGAAGAACCCACCCCGCCAGCGCAAGCGAGCGAACCGCCACAACGGTCTTGAGCAGCGACGCCAGCCGGAGGCCCGACCCGGACC
>CAZWWW010000379.1:0-3727 GCA_964637715.1 uncultured Phycisphaeraceae bacterium
CAACACGGGCAAGCTGCTGCTTGCCCATGCCACCCCAAAAACAAGGTGTGACAAATCACTAGCCCTCTTTATTGTCCGCCGTTTTTTCGTCGCCTTCGCCCTCAGTTGTCTTGGCCGCCTTGGTCTTCTTCCCGACCGCGGCCTTGCGGTGTCCGACCTTCGGCAGCCCGAGCACCGACATGTCGTCGGTCCATACGCCCAGGTCCTTAAGGCGGGCCACGCGCTCCGCCCGGCTGAGTACATTGCGATGACGCGTGAGCGTCGACTGTGATTTTAACGAGTGATCAATCGACATAAAACCGCCTCCGTCTACCAACGATCGCCTGTGAATGTGGCGAAGTAACCGTCCAACTTGTATCCACCGCCCGACGCGAAGTAATCCGTCCCCGCGTCGTGTGTCTGTTCCAACAACCGATCCGCCAGCGCCCGCTGTGCGGCGTCCGTCCGGTTGAATCCTTCGCGCGTGATCAACTGCATAGCCCCCGAGTCAAACCGCACCAATGTCGTTTCAATCCCGCGTGATGCAAGGAACGCTTGCGCCGCCCGGGCGTCCGACTCTCGCCCGGATGAAAACCCCTGGGCCACGATGTACGTGTGACCGGGAACCCAGGAGGCCCCGTCCGCATCTTTCGAGCTATCCCTGCCCGTAGCTTCGTCGTACGCCTGCAACGCCGTAGCGGGTGCGCCGGCCAACAACCCGCTCGCAATGTCCGGCGACGGAGGCTTCAACCGCGCGGCTTCAATCTCGGTCAGCGTGTCCGCAGCGTAAGACGCCCGTCCCGCCTCGAACCCGCGTGCGAAACCTGTCTTATGTCCCCGTGTTTGACCGATCTCAAAAGCACCGGCTACAAGGGCAATCAAAACGAACACGATGATCGCCGTCCGTACGCTTGTCAGCGATACGCGAACGCAATCGTCGTCCACCTCGACAAGAGGCTGCCCTGTGTCGCCACCGGATGCACCACCCCCGTGCTGACCCGCACCTCTTCGGGAAGCTGTCCCTAGCACGACGGGTAACTCATCGCCTGCGACAGGCGTCGGCGCGCTGCCGGACGACCCCTTCGCCGCCGGAGTCGACGCACTCGCAGCGGGGCCGGCCGGTCCGGCTGTCCCTTCTTCGAGCAGATCGAACAAGGCTGTGCCACCGCGCGGACGACTCATGACCCGTGCCTCCATGCTTGAACCACATCCCAAGAACCTGCAAGATAACCGAATGGGTCGAATTGGCAAGGTGCGCGGAAGGGGCCGGAAGCTGTGACACTTTTTGAACACTGCAATCGAGGCACGCGAGTCCACCGATCGGCGGCAGTTTTCGCGGTACTGCTCGGCATTTCGAGCGGTTCTCGTGCGGCGGATGATGCCAATCCCTACGGGCACTGGGTCGGTGTTCTGGAACACCGGGGGCGATCCTGGCGGATTGAAATCGACCTCGGTATCGATCAGGGGCATGTGGTCGGCTCAGCCAGCTATCCGGACGGAGGGCGATTCGACCTGCCGTTCACCGGTGTCCGCGCCAGCGGCAACCACCTCGACCTGTCGCACAACCTTGACCGCGGTATGGTCGTGATGCGCGGAACCTACCTGGGGGACGAATACACCGGTACGTGGCATGGGTTGCAGATTGATGCGACGTTTCGTCTTAGGCGTGTGGCGCGTGAAGGGCGAACGTTGAAAGAGGTACCGGTCCGTTTCCGCCACGGTCGGGTTGTTCTCGCCGGAACGTTGGTCCTGCCCATTACCGATCCTCCGTACCCCGTTGCCGTTTGGATACACGGATCGGGGCACGTGGGTCGAGCCCAACGGTCTTACCGGATGTGGGGACACCTGCTGGCCCGCCACGGAATCGCCTGTTTGCTCTATGACAAGCGAGGCGTCGGGGCGTCGACGGGTTCGTTTCATGGGGCCTCGATGGAGGAATTGGCCGGTGACGCCCTCGCGGGGTTGCACACGCTTAGCCGGTTTCCGGACATCGACCCACTGCGCATGGGCGTCGGGGGTTTCAGCCAAGGCGGGTTGATCGCACCGTTGGTCTACTCCCATAACAAGCGCCTCACGTTTGTGATGGTCGTTTCCGCCTCGGGTCTCTCCCCGTGGGAACAGAGTACCTATGTCATGGCGAATCGTCTTCGCGCCGCCGGGTTTGAACCCGGTGTCATCGAACTGGCAACATCCTTGCGTCGTCGATTGGGTGAGTATACCCACACCGGAGTCGGGGGGCCTGCGTTGACGAAGGATTTGCAACGGGTGTTGCACGAACCATGGTTTACCGAATCAAGACTGGCCGCATCGTCGCTCAAAAACTATCGCAAGGCGATGCCCGGCTGGGCGTTTCTTGATCCCGTCCCCTTGTGGCGGCGCGTTTCGGTTCCGGTGCTCGGCGTGTGGGGCGAGAACGACCAACTGGTTCCCCCGCACGAGAGTTTAGAT
This sequence comes from uncultured Phycisphaeraceae bacterium, assembly GCA_964637715.1. Classification (GTDB taxonomy): domain Bacteria; phylum Planctomycetota; class Phycisphaerae; order UBA1845; family UBA1845; genus CAZWWW01. Next base: position 2,428 of record CAZWWW010000379.1, read on the forward strand.
TCGATCAGCCGCGCCCTGAAGGAGGCGGGGAATACGGACACGACCCTGCGCATTGTCCCGGGCACGATGCACGACATGATGCGTGTTCCCGAGGGCCCGCCGGCGCGGTATTCCGCCGGCGATCATCGCGATCATGCCGATGAACCGGGTTCCGATCGTGCAGGATCACAAACGGAAGACAAGAACCCGGTACATAAGAACGGGACCAATAAGCCCCCGTCCGACTGGGATTGGCCTCGTATCGCGCCGGAGCTGGAACCCCTCTTTGCAGAATGGATGGGAACGCACGTTACGCACACGCCGTCGCCAACTCGTTGAGCGGCGTGCAGCGCTGGATGGGATATATTTATCTTCGCCCGGCAAGACGACCGCACCACCCACGTCCTTGGGGATCCGCCAAAAGCGTGCTGGATCAGAGTGCGTTGTCGTGCAGGGCTCGATGGCCGTCGATCACTCCTGGTCGATGACCCCGGAGGGAGGACGCGACTGCCCGCCCTCGCATCAAAACAGGCCGGCAGGCTCACAAGAACCCGCCGGCCCGTTCATCGATCAAAACGTCAGGGCGCGTTTGCGGTCCGCCTTGAAAGATATAGAGCAAACTCCGTCTTTGTGTAGCGATCGAACCATTGTATCGCCCGCTCGAACGCCACAACCGTGTGGTTTGCAACAACGAAGGTGGCCATAGCCTGCTACCTCACACGCGAACCGGTTGTCCTGAACGTACCGGCGGGTGAGTGAGTCCGGTGCGCTGGTAGCCCATAAAGCTAATCACCAGAGCCGCAATCGAGAGCACGATGCGCCACACGGTCGAATCCACTTGCAAGGCGATCAGTCCGATGAGCATGGCTGCAAAAATTGCGAACGCAACACCCCACAGGACTCTGGGGCGCGAAAGCAGCGAGGCAGCTACCCCGACCGAACTATACGTTCCGACGAGCGAACCGATGACCAGTACATAACTGAACCCATGCACCCCGTGTCCGCCGGTAACATACAAAACAGCGACCACGAACAGCACGGTCACACTGGTCAACACTGTACGCGACAGCGTTTGATTGATGCTCTCGTTGATCAAACCGGAAGACAGCGAAGCCGTCTTGCCCTTGTTTTCACGGATTCGGTCAAACACGACGATCGTATCGTTGAGACTGTATCCGATGAGGGTCAAGATGGCCGCGACCATCGCCAGATCCATCTTGAAGTCCTCAAGCAACAACCCCTTCCCAATCACCGTATCAAACAGCACGTTACTCAACCCGATAACCCCGAGCCTAATACAAACGACCAGCACCAGGCAAAA
>CAZWWW010000380.1:0-3703 GCA_964637715.1 uncultured Phycisphaeraceae bacterium
AACGCACGCGAACCGCCACTTCAACAAAGCGATAGCCCGAACGGCGCACCTGATCGATCAATTCGCTTGCGTGGGCCATCCTGTCCAGTGTGAGGTCGATCGTGCGCGCCGCCCGCGCGGAGAACGCACGTAGTCCGTTGTGGGCGTCGGTCACGCGAACCCGGTTCACAATGCGTGTGAACCAGATGGCCATACGCAACGTGAACCTTCGACCAGCAGGAATATCGCCTGCACCTTTCAGGAAGCGAGAACCCAGCGCGATATCACACGATCCGCTGACGATCGGCGCCAGCAACGACGCGATATCCTCAACCCGATGCTGACCGTCGGCGTCGAACGATACGACGTAGCGCGCTCCACGGGACAGCGCAAAAGTTATACCCGTCTGAAGCGCCGCCCCCTGACCACGATTAACGAGGTGTCGCAGTGTAAAGGTGGCCGTCGCCTTCGCCTGTTCAAACGTGTCGTCGGTGGAACCGTCATCGACCACGACGACGTTCGGATACGTTTGGCGGAGTTCGCGAACCACATCGGCGATGCACGTTCCTTCATTGTAAGCGGGCACAACGATGAACGTATGACGGCGCACATCAACTCCCATGGTCTGATTTCGAATTGATTGAACGGCGTTCGTCATGGCGAAATCATCTTTGGGATACCTTGATCGACGCGAAGCCGGCATCGACGCCCCATCCCATTCATGGTACCCAAACGAGGCTGGCGGTACTACGTTTTGCCTTGAGCCGATAACAAACCGGTACAACGACTCGAAACATCTGGTTCGCAACACTCGCTCGGTGGGTGTGCCTCGTGCCTCGGCCAGGATGACGTGCGTTTTAGGCGATTGCAGTGAGCTGCGCGATGAGATTCTGTCTTTCGGGGGGCGGAATGATTCTCGTTGCCCTTCGTCGAAACGCTTCCTTCGCCCGCACTATAGAGAATCTCTGTCCGCCGCGAAAGTTTATTTCCCTGCCCGAAACCGGTCGTCGCGCTCCACGGTCGAGGATCGAACCGCCACGGACTTCGGCAAGACGGGAAGCAACGGAGAATGGCATGGAGATTGCAGGGCTTTCTTGGGGAAAAGGGTGGGGGTGCGCGCTTCGCGCGATCGGCTGTAAACAACAATCGGCGTTCTTGATTGAACCTTGGTTGGTTAGCGTCGTATCGGACGTGCGCCTGACGGCCTCAGGGCCGTAAGAGAGCCTTGGGTTCGTGTTTTGCGCACCTCGATAAAGCCCGGGCAAGACGCGGTTCCGGCGGCATCTCAGGAGGGTCGATCAATCTCACCTGAAGCGTCCATCTTCGATTCACTTTCTCTTGTGCGCGATTTGACTCGGTTATTGCGGTATATCAGGCGTCGAACACATACCGATTTTGTTTCGTTTTCAAAGGAAAAAGGGGAGACCAGTCATGTCAGTACGCTGCGCGTTGATTCTATTCGTTATTGTGGTCGTGGACGTCGCCCAGGCTGGTGGGACCGGAACGTGTGTGTTATCGGATCCAGCCGTCAGCGGTTGTGACATGGCGACCGTGATCCCAGGCACGCCGGGGCAACACGTTCTTCTTGTTGATGCTTCGAACGCGATCGGGCTGCGTTCGACATCATGTGGACCCGATGCGGAGAACATGGCGTGGTTTGAAGTCACGCCTGACGTCAGTGGTCCGATCACGCTGAGCACCTGTCACCCGAGCACGACCTACGACACGCTCATCGAAGTGTTCAGTGGCGGGGACAACAACTGCGATTTTATGACGGCGATCGCGTGCGATGACGACACGGCCGACCCGTTGTGCGACAATGGCTGCGCGTTCCAGTCAGCCCGCGTGACCTTCAACGCAACGGCCGGGGCGCGATACCGCATTATGGTCGGGGCGGCCAGCACGAACCCTCAATGCCTACGGTGTATGGGGCTTACCGTCACGATCGGCCAGCCGTGCGGCGATCCACCATGGAATATCGGTCCGTGCGACGCGGCGCGTGATCTGTCCGGTGCGCCCGGAACGCACGAAGCGCAGATCGACGTGGCCGATGCGGTCGTGCTACCCAACGAGCCACTGCCGAATGCGAGCTGCACGGATGCTGATGTTTTGGGCCACACCGTTTGGTTCCATGTCGTGCCCGATCAGGAAAGCGTTTTGACGTTTAATACATGCCACGCCAACACGAGCTATGACACGGTGGTTCAAATATTTACGGGAGGTTTATGCACGCAAGGTGGATTGTCCAGTTTGGTGGCATGCAGCGATGATGGGGGTGATGCAAGTTGTGTCAATCAATGTTCACCTTGGCACATCGGTTCGCGCGTCACGTTCGACGGACACGCCGGCCAGGATTACTGGATCCAGGTTGGTTCGTACAACGACAATGCGGGGGGGTGCACGGATATGTGTCTCGACGCCACCTTGGATGTTGTCGATTGCACGTTAATCAACCCTCCTGTTGCGCATCTTTCCGACCCGAAAGAGCTACCGGCTGGATGCGCCTGCGAACCGGTCCAGGTCGTGGGCAGTGCCTTTGTTACGAACGGAGGGTTTTCAGCCTATACGCTCGAGTTCCGGTCCAGCGGAAGCGAAATCTGGAGTCAAATTGCTGCGGGTACTTCGGAGGTCGTTGGCGGTGTGCTCGGTACATGGGATACCTCTGCACTCAGCCAAGGATATTACGTCTTGCGTTTAACGACATCCACCGTTTGCGGCGAGCGCGCGGTGGCCACGCGCATGGTCTTTCTTGACAAGGCCTTCGATACCGTGGCTGTCCGGTACCCGCCCGTAACGACGCCAAACAATGAGACCCCGATCGTGGCGCGCACCGTATGCTTTGAGGGAAGCGTGTTCGAAAGCTGGTGCTGGCATCCGCAAAGCACCAACGCCCATTTCAAGGCCGAGTATCGACCGGCGGGGGGTGGGGCGTTTACGCCCATGGACCCGTCCCATCCGACCTACACGAGCACGGTGGTCAACGACCCGATTGCGCAATGGGATACGGTCGGTCTTGGATTGCCTGACGGCAGCTATGAGCTTCGCTTGACGGCTGAGAATGATTGCGGCAAGACAAAAACCGTCACCCGCGACGTGGTAGTCGACAACACACCGCCGACGGCGATGATCACGAGCCCGCAACCCTGCGTCTATGTCGCTGATGTTGTAACCGTCAAAGGAACCGTCATTGACGCCCACCTGGATTTTTGGGTTCTTGAATATACGGGTGGGCCCGTTTCCGGTTGGACGCCGATCACGGCATCCCAATCGAACAACGTGGTCAACGGCGTTCTTGGTCTGTGGGATACGAGCCAACTGCCGCCCTGTGCTTATACATTGCGCCTTCGCGCTTACGACCGTGCCGTTTTGGGTTGTGGCAGCGGGGTTCGGCAATGGGCCGAGTACACTACATCGATCAATGTCGGTTTCTGCGGTGATTTTGACGCCGATGACGACAGCGACGTCGACCTGATTGATTTCGGGGCGTTCGAGAGCGCATTCACGGGTCCTCATCCATAAACACGCGCTGGACAACAAATAGCGTTTGCTCTGTTGCCTAATCCTCCGCCGGTGTGTTGGGCGCTGCACAGGCAGCGTTGCATCCCGGGTGATCGCGAATGCCCGAGCGGCGGGTCGTCCCCCGACCCGCCGCCCTCCAAGTCGCGGGATCGGTTATTATCTCCTAAAACCACGGCCTCTGGCCGTGGACCAGAAGAGGTTCGAC
>CAZWWW010000381.1:0-3701 GCA_964637715.1 uncultured Phycisphaeraceae bacterium
GCGTTTTGGGGATGGTTTCATGGAGCCAGGTAGGGCGGGCTGTGCCCGCCGCCGAAACGCATTCTCCATTGGCGGGCATGGCCCGCCCTACCCGACTCGCAGCATGTTCTCCCGCCTAAACTGTCATGGACCCGGCATGAATTCAGGACTCCGGGTTGGTCCGCTTGACGATTGCTTCATGGCATGTTTTGCTGGTTGCGCGTGGTTTCAAGAGAGCAGGTGCTAACCAGGTATGGAACGCGGTGTCATGCTGTGTGACGGTCGGCGTTCGGATGTGTGATCGGGTTCGTAGGGAGTTTCGCGATGAACGTACGCGTGTTGGGTCTGATAACGGGGTGCCTGATGGTATGCACAGGCATCACCAACGGGCAGAGTGACGTCAGCGATGCACAGAACAAACTGCTCGCCCGCCGAGCGGCGGAGGCGGATTGTTACCGAAAACTGGCCGAAGCGGTTTACGGCGTGCAGCTTACGTCCGATACGTTCGTTCGTGACTTTGTCGCGGAATCGGACCAGATCAAGACCGCCGTGGATGCCATCGTCAAGGGCGTCAGGCTCGGCGCACCGCGCTACTACGAAGACGGTGTGTGCGAAGTGGATGGTGAGGTAACAGTTGCCAAGCTCGTAACCGACATCAAGCGCATTCACAAAGAGCACTACAAGGGACGCACGATCACGACGACCGACATTGAAAACATAAGAAAACGCATCAAGACCGATGTCATCCGCGCGACCGGTTCGGGCGCGCCGCGACCCGATCTGCCGCCCGATCTGCCCGCCGGTGTGGAAGGTGAAATCACACCGCTGCCGGAACACTACACGCCACCGAGATTGATTCGCGTGCCGGGCATCTGGAAAAACCTGCCGCCCCAGGGTCGTCTCATGGCCGAACGGGCGGCGCGCGTCGACGCCATGCGCCGGCTGCTTGAACAGATCAAGGGATTGCGCTTGACGTCGGATACGCTGGTCCGCGATTTCGTTACGGAATCGGATGAGATTCGTACGCGGGCGGTGGGTATTGTCATCGGGGCACGTGAAGTCTCCAAGTATCTTCACGAGGATGAGTTGATCGCGGAAGTTACGATGGCCGTACCGGTCGAGAAGGTGATTGAGCGCATCAAGGAACTGCATGAAGAACACTACCACGGTCGAACAGTGACGACGACTGACATCGTCAATATCAAGCGTTCGGTGAAACGTGACTTGATCGAGGCAACCGGGTCCGGCGTGCCGCCGGAGCGGTTCTTGGAACGTGCCAAGAGCTCGGCGAACTATGACGCGCCGGATTGGTTCGGGCGTACCCTTGAGGCGATCGGACAGGCGGCGCGCGATCAGCAGCGCCCCGAGGCTCAAAGTCGGTTGATGGCGGAGCGTGCGGCCCGGGTCGAGGGATTCAGAAATCTTCTGGAAGAGGTGCAGGGGCTTAAGATTGACTCAAACACCACGGTGCGTGATTTCGTGGCCGAGCACGATGAGGTTTTGGCGCAGATTCGCGGTACGATCTCGGGAGCGGTCGCGGACGATCCGAAGTGGGACGGCGATATCGTGCGCGTCCGCGTGTCGATTCACGCAGCCGACGTGTGGTCGGCTGTGCATGCGGAGTGGCGGATCGCGCGGCGACACGGTTCGTAGGCGCCTGTCCGCATGGCAAGTAGGGCTCGGGTTTGACGCCGGGCTTCTACCGGGAGGATTTCGATGATGCACAAAGTTTTGAAACTGACGCGCATTGGAGCCGTTGCGTTCGTGACGCTCCTCATCGGGTGTAAGAGTTCGTCCTATGATTCGGTGCATACCTACGACTACAACAACGAACCGCATTCCGTCCGATCGACGTCCGCCGGCGAAACGGGAACGCGACACGACGAACCGGCGGACGGCGAATGGAAGATGGTCGCCCCCGGAAAGATGGTGTCGCCGGGCGAGATGGTCGACGATCCTGAGCGCCGGTAACGCCCGCCGGCGCGCGTGACGCATGCCACGTTCTCGACGGCTCAGCGCGCAGACTTCACAGAGTCGGCACGTCGAAGGAGATCACCAGCGCAACGCTTATCGCAGCGCTCCGACTGCGAAATCTTCCCCACGCCACGACTCCAAGCGTAAGACGCTTCGGACCGCCATGAGACCGGCACATGAAAACGAATTGATCCGTTTCTAAGTAATATCCGGGTTTTGCGCAAATGTCCGATTCTCGCAAGTGGCTGCGATTAAGACAGTTACGAAGAAAAAGGGGTGTTTGAGGTTTTGCGCAGTGCAGGTCGGAATCGGGGGTTTTACAGGGTTTTGCGCCGGATGTCCGATGCTCGCAAGTGTCTGTGAATCAGTGTGTTATGTGCTGTGCGCAAGACGCGAGAAACGGACATCGGCCAAGAAACGGACACGGGCGTCTAACAAATCTACAGCCATGCTTGTTTGCGAGACGCGCAAGAATTGCCGGTTTTGATGCCGCTTAACGGGGCCTCAAACATGCGTGCGGGTGACGTCTTTATGGTCTTGAATCGGAGCTCGATATCACGTCGCAGACGCTCGGGCATCTTGGGATACCAGACGTTAAATGTAGAGGCCGCGTCGCGTTTGGCGTCTCGGTCACCGTATGCTGCACGGATCAGGGTCATTCTGTAATCGTCGGGTATGTCGATGCCCATACCGAAGGCGATGGTGGCGACGATGACGTCAATGAGCCCGCGATGAAATCGCTCGCCCACGCGATCTCTATCTGAGGGGTCCATGGCGGCGTGATAATGATCCGCCGCTATGCCACAGCGCACCAGATAGCGGGCCAATTGTTCGGTCGGGGCGCGGGTGGGACAATAGACAATGCCACGACGCCGATCACAGGCCACGTCGGACGATCTGACAAGAGGCGGCACACAGCCCCTGACAAGCTCCAGCAATTGCCTGTCCATGTCGCGACGAGACAGCACTTGAAGGATGAGATTGGGTCTATCGAAATCGCCTACGATTATATCCGGATTACGAAGTCCGAGCTGTTCTGTAATATCATCGCGCACGGCAGGAACGGCGCTGGCGGTATAGGCGTGAATGGGCTGATCGGGAAACAACGCACGCAGTTCGCCGAGCCTGGCGTAGGCCGGTCTGAAATCGTGGCCCCAGTGACTGATACAGTGGGCTTCATCGATGATAAATGCACGAAGATCCACGCGATGAAGCAAGCCGACACACTCGGGGGTCACCACACGTTCGGGAGATAGATACAAGAGATTGAGCCGTCCGCTGCGAACGGCATCGAGGACGCCGTCATAATCGTAAATATGTTGGTCACCATGTAAGGCCGCCGCGCGAACGCCACGATGGTCGAGATCGCGGACCTGATCCTGCATCAGCGCAATGAGGGGCGAGACGACGACGGTGAGGCGGGCATTGTGTACGGCGGGTGCCTGAAAACAGAGGCTTTTGCCGCTGCCGGTGGGCATTACCGCCAAGGAATCACGACCGTCCAATTCGGCGATGAGCGCACGATGCTGCAGGGGACACAATTCGGCGAATCCCCAATAACGATCTATGACTGATTCTATACACTCGACCTGCATGTCACCTCGTTATGGATGATCGATCTCAATTTACGAGGCGGTCCGTCGATGATGACTGCTGTAACCGCTGACACCTTTTCGTTGCGCAAGGTGGTACCGCAGGGCCAGCGCACATTAAGTCCCTTGTGTCGCAAGGACTTGCATTAAGAACTC
>CAZWWW010000382.1:0-3670 GCA_964637715.1 uncultured Phycisphaeraceae bacterium
GTGAGTTGGCACCCGCGGGCGCTTCGTCGATCGTTATTCCGACATGATACAGCTTCAAGCAAACTGGTCCGGAAACGCGCTGCACGTTTGGGCGACGCGTGTTGGGGCCGTGGTGACGTCGAACGCCAGCGGGGATGACGCTGCCGTAAGCGCGAGCGTTGATTCGGTTACGGTTCGCGGCGATGCGCTCCGCAACCTGATCGGCGACGTCTGGGACAGCCTGTTGGTTCAGGAAGGGTCGGACGGGCGCTTGACGCTCAGTCTACCGTTCGATAGCCGGGGGTTGTACCTTGGCCCGAAAAAGAGAGATGCGTCCGGCGACGCGGCTCCGTCCGCTGCGCAGGACGCGGCGCGCGAGATAACCTTCCGCGCGACGGACATCGAGACGATTTCATTCTCTGTCAGCGATGCGGTTGATTTCCTGACAAGCCCCCGGAGCACGCCGCGGGCGTCGTTTACCTTTGCGGATTCGTTTTTGTACTGGCAACGAGCCGCCCTGTTTGTCCGCGAACTGCTGGCCCGCCAGCGGTACGTGCCGACCATCGACCGGTTGTCGGGCGATCGGTTTCGAGCCTATTGGCGTGTCGTGCTTGACGAGGAGTCGGACAAGGCGCGGTTACAGTCTTTGATTAACGCGATGCCGCCGGTATGCCGAGCGTTTGTCCCCACCGTCGCCGATGCTGACGCATCCGCTTTGCTGGAACGGTTTCTGTGGCGTGCTGTCGATGCGTTAGTGCGCCGTTGCCTGGAAGGCGACGAGTCGGCCCATGTGCTGCTTGAGCAGCCGGCCTCCGAGGCGTCAAACTCCGTGCTGTGGTTGCGCGCGCTGGTGTCGTCCGACGGCATGTTGGAGGGCGATTCGCCGAAGCAGGCGATCGCCCACACCGCGATTACGTCCTGGCTCGCCAAGCTCGATCCTCCCGCGCCGCAGCGGACGTGCCGCACCTGTCTGCGGCTTCAAGCGCCGGAGACTGATAACAACGGGATAACCGCTCCTGACGCAACCTGGCAATTGACCGTACACGCTCAGGCGATTCGTCGCCCCCGGTTGATTCTCGATGCCGACGAATTGCTGCGTCGAACGCGCGACGACGAACCGCGTGTTCTGCCTCGCCCGTTTGACAACGCCATCGAGCAGGTGCGGCGCGATCTTGCATGGGCCGTGCGTTACGTCCCGGCGCTCCAGCCCTGCGCAACACCGGACGGACCGCTGGCGTGTTCGCTTTCGATCGAAGAGGCCTATGCTTTTCTGCGCGACGCCCTGCCGATTCTCGAAGCCGAGGGGTTCGTGGTGTGGTCGCCGGACTGGTGGCAGGGAAGCCGTCCCAAGCTGCGCATGGCCCTCGATCTTCGTCCGACCCGCGCATCAGGCGACACACCCTCGCGCATGAGCATCGAGTCGCTGATTGACTACGATTGGCGCGTGGCGGTGGGGGATGAGGAGTTAACCGTCGAGGAATTGACGGAGCTCGCTCGATCCAAGGCACCGCTCGTAAAGCTTCGCGGATCGTGGGCGGAGGTCCGTCCCGCGGAAATCCGCCAGGCGCTCGCGTTTCTTCAGGAGCATCCGGGCGGTCAGATCACCATGTTCGAGGCCCTGCGTCTCTGCTACGCGGCGGACGATCTTGAAACAGGCCTGCCGGTTACCGGCATCCATGCTCATGGATGGGTCGAACAAATGCTGGCGGGCGAGCCGGACGAAACCGCCATTGAGTTTGAGGATCAACCCGAGGCGTTTCAGGGTGAACTGCGACCCTACCAGCTCAAGGGGATGGCCTGGCTTCGATTCCTCTCGCGCCTCGGTATGGGGGCCTGCCTCGCCGATGACATGGGACTGGGCAAGACCATTCAACTCATTGCCTTGCTGCTGTGTGAGCGCGCCAACGATCCACCGCCCGGTCCCACCCTGCTCGTGGTTCCGACATCGCTGGTGGGTAACTGGCAACGCGAGCTGGCGAAGTTTGCGCCGTCGATCCGCGTGATGATCCACCACGGTTTAGAGCGCCTTACGGGCGACCAGTTTATTCAAGAGGTCGGGCGGGTCGATGTGGTTATCAGTACCTATTCGCTCACCCATCGGGACTTCGAGCACATTTCAGCCATCAACTGGCACCGGGTGGCACTCGACGAAGCTCAGAACATCAAGAACCCCGTCGCCAAGCAAACCAGGGCGATCCGATCCCTTACGGCGATACAACGCGTGGCCCTGACCGGTACGCCGGTCGAAAACCGGTTAAGCGAACTGTGGTCTATCCTCGATTTTCTCAATCCCGGCTATCTCGGTACAGCCACCGATTTTAGACGCCGCTTTGCGGTACCGATCGAGCGTTATAACGACGCCGACCGGACTCAGCGCCTGCGCCATTTGATTCGTCCGTTCGTGCTACGGCGACTCAAAAGCGATCCGACGATTGAGGCTGACCTTCCCGCGAAGATGGAAATGAAGGTCTTTTGCAACCTCTCCCGTGAACAGGCCGGGCTTTACGAAGCCGTCGTGGGCGATATGCTTTCGCAAATCGATCAGTCGGAGGGGATTCAGCGAAAAGGACTGATCCTCAAGACGCTCGTTCGTCTTAAGCAGATATGCAACCACCCGTCGCAGGTGCTCAAGGACGGCGGCGCGCTGGCTCACCGCAGCGGCAAGTGCGACCGCCTCACCGAAATGCTCGAGGAAGTCATAGCCGAGGGCGATTGCGCACTGGTGTTCACGCAATTCCGCGTCATGGGCGAGTTGCTCAAGCAATTGCTCGACGACACCCTGGGCGAGAAGACGCTCTTTCTACACGGAGGTACGCCGCGACTCAAGCGGGATGAAATGGTGGAGCGATTTCAAGCCCGCACCGGAGAGACACCGGTGTTCATCTTATCGCTAAAGGCGGGCGGATTCGGTTTGAACCTGACGGCTGCGACGCATGTGTTTCACTTTGATCGCTGGTGGAACCCGGCCGTCGAAGACCAGGCCACCGACCGCACACACCGGGTCGGGCAGTCGAGAAGGGTTCAGGTTCACAAATTCGTCTGCGCCGGGACGCTGGAGGAGAAGATCGATCGCATCCTTACCCAGAAGCGAGCATTAGCACAGCATATTGTCGGAACCGGAGAAGAGTGGTTGACTGAAATGTCGACACCGCAATTGTGCGATATGTTTGCCTTGGCCCGTGACGCCGTTGCGGAGAACTGACCATGACCGATTTTTTTCGTGCGGAGCCCGATCCCGCCCCTCACGATCAACAACCTGAGCCTATCAAAAACGACGACGCCGACGTGTTCGCGGCGGGTCAAGCGTTCGACGGATGCGCGATGCCCGAGCAAGCTGAACCGTCCATCGAAAGTTTCTGGTCCTGCGGACCGGAGTTCGCAGAGGTGACCGTATCCATCAACGTGCCGGAGCGAACGCTCGAGCTGCTGGAGAAGCTGGGACCGTCGCCGTTCGAGCGCGGCGGGTTTCCCGTGATCGGGTTTCTGGCAACTACCTATGACAAAGTAACCCGGTATGCGCTCGAAGGCGATTGATCCGTCGGTACCGGCTCCAAGATGGGTCATAATCCGCGCGGCGGGTTCGCCCCGCACAACGCGCGCCGGACGCGGACCGACGACTAGAGCAAGCTCTATTGTTGTGTAGCGGTTTAGTCACTGTTTCATCCGGTCAATCGGCTCGATACGGCGATAC
>CAZWWW010000383.1:0-3666 GCA_964637715.1 uncultured Phycisphaeraceae bacterium
CGAAGCCGGTCACTATGTGGATGCTAATATCGCGGCGGCGCGATTGACCGGTTATTCGAAGGAAGAGCTGCTGACCATGCGCCTCGGCGATCTGACCGATCCGTCCGAACGAAACCTGTCGAGTGAGCGATTCACCGTCCTCCGGTCGAGGGGGCGCATGCGGAGCGATCGAATCATCCTGCGCAAAGACGGTACGACGGTGCCGGTCGAGGCACACGCCGTCAAACTCGACGACAAGACCTATCAAACCACACTCCGCGACATATCTGAACGACGGGCCCAAGAGCACGCCCTCGCCGAATCTCTGGTTGCCTTTGAAACACTCCACGAACTGTGTGGTGCCGCCGTCATGTCCGCCGACTGGGAGGGGCGCATCACCTGTTGGAACCAATCAGCCGCCGAGCTGTTCGGATACAGCGAAGAACAGGCGATGCGCATGTCGATCGAACGGCTGATGGCCGAAAAGGATATTCCTGCACACCGCCGACGATTCGCAGCGTTTCTCAAACGAGGACCCACCGCGCGTGTGCGCCGTACCTTCAATTCAACAGCCCGCCGCAGCGATGGCCACGAGTTTCCGATCGAGATTACCCTCGGCGCGGGGTGGCAGGATGGCAAACCATTGCTCACCGCCGTGGTGCGCGACATCACGAAGCAACAGGTAACCCTTGCCCGATTAAACGATGCCCTTGAAACCCTTCGGTTTCACATCAACCGCATGCCACTGGCGTATATCGTGTGGGATCGCGGGTTTCGTGTCCAAGATTGGAATCCGGCGGCGGAGCACATCTTCGGCTTCAGTCGCGTCGAGGCCATCGGCAAGCACGCCTATGATCTCATCGTTCCTCGCGAAGCGGTTCCGGTTGTGGACAAGGTGTGGGCTGATTTGTTGGCCGGTGACACGTCGAGTCACTCGATCAACTCGAACGTCCGAAAAGACGGCGCGCTGCTGACGTGCGAATGGTTCAACACACCCCTTCGCGATGCGCAGAACCGGGTCCGCGGCGTCGCCTCCATGGTGATGGACATCACCCAACGCGAGCTGATCGAACAGCGCCTGCGTGACGCCCAAAAGCTCGAGAGCCTGGGCGTGCTTGCCGGCGGCGTCGCCCATGACTTCAACAACACCTTGATGGTCATACTGGGCAACGCCAGCTTGCTGCGGTCCATGAAGAAACTCCCGTCGGACGCCGCACAATTCGTCGACATGATCGAGCAGGCCGGTCACCGCGCCAGCGAATTGATCCGCCACCTGCTGGCCTATGCACGCACCGGGCGGCATAACCCGGAGCCCATCAATCTGAACGCGGTCATCGACGACGCCCGTCTGTTCCTGCAATCTTCCATAGGAAAAGATCACACGATCGAGTGGCGCCAAGCGCGGAATCTCCCGCTCACGCGTGCTGACAGGAACCAGCTTGACCAGATCCTGCTCAACCTCTGCGCCAACGCAAGGCAGGCCATGGATGACCCCGGAGTCATTATTGTGGAGACGCGGCGTACCCGCCTTGATGGCGACGCCGTGCAACGAGTGACGCAGTTTCAACTTCAGCCGGGCGACTATGTTGAGCTCGTCGTGTGCGACACCGGTCGGGGCATGGACGAGAACACGCTGCAGCGCATCTTCGACCCGTTTTTCACAACGAGACGGGAGGGTCATGGATTGGGACTGGCGGCTGTTTCTGGGATCCTGCGCCAACACAACGCCGGTGCCTACGTCGAATCGTCACCGGACAGTGGAACCTGCTTCCACGTTTATTTTCCTGTCTGTGCAACGAGCAAAGAGGGAACCGATCGGCGCAAGCGTGCCGACCATACGCCTGCGCGGTCGCGCGGCATCCGCCGATCCTCGAAATCACGAACGCCCCGAAAGCCGTAGATCGGCGCATCCTCAGTTGCCAACCGCGACGGTCCGGGGTCCAATGCCGGGCAATGACTGCCAACGACAAACCGTACACCTTTGACCGGGTCGTTCGCCTTCTACTCGGCACCGCCGGCATTGTGGCGGCGATCCTGCTGCTCCGGTACCTGGCCGATGTCATCATACCCTTTGCCGCCGCTGTCGTGCTGGCTTATCTTCTCAACCCCGTGGTCACCTTGTTCGAACGCAAGACCGGTCGCCGGGGTGCCGCCGTCGCACTAACACTGACGGGACTGGGGGTCGTAAGCCTGGCCGCCGTTGTCCTGCTGATTCCGCTCGTGGCGGTGCAATCTCAACGATTCAAATATGATTTCGAAGCGCTGCGGCACGATGTAGCTTCGTCATTTGAGTCCCATGTCGACGCAAGCGCGGATCATAACGAACCCCCTCCCGACACCGCCACGCCGACCCGGGACCTTCCAGCGCACGGGCTCGCGTCCTCTGAAGAGGAAAAGGTGCCGTCGACGCTGGGGTGGTCGGAACTCAAACAGGGTTGGGCGACGTACCGTAACGATGCCGGCGAGGTGCCGAGAGCGAAACGCCTGCGGACACTGCGCGAATCGGTTGCGGGCACCTATGTCGGCGACCTGATAAACCAGATCGCCACGTTCGCCCGCTCGGACGAGTTCAACGCACTGATCCTGGAGGTCGCCCGCCGCGCCGCCATCAGCGGGTGGACCGTCGTGACCTGGGGCGTCAACGTTCTGCTCGGGCTGACCGGCGTTATCATCGTACTTCTTTATCTCGTGTTCCTACTGCTGGACTACCCCGATTACGCCCGCACTTGGCCCTTATTTCTTCCGCCCACCTACCGCGAACCCATTGTCGAGTTTCTCGAACAATTCAACATCGTCATGCGAAGGTATTTCCGCGGTCAATCGCTCGTGGCACTGCTAACGGGCACGTCGTTCGCCATCGGCTTCACGATTATCGGGTTACCCATGGCCGTTCCGTTCGGCCTGTTTGTGGGCCTGCTCAATATGGTGCCGTATCTACAGGTGGTGGCGTTGATTCCCGGCGTCTTTCTGGCCGGGCTGCGGGCGGTCGAAGGTGATACGAGCTTCATGTGGTCCGTAGCGCTCGTGGTCGTGGTGTTCGCCGTGGTTCAGATCATTCAAGACGGACTCATTACCCCGCGGATCATGGGCAAGGCGGTCGGGCTGAGACCGGTGGCGATCATGCTCGGGCTGTTTGTGTGGGGCAAACTATTGGGATTCCTCGGGCTGTTGCTGGCCATCCCCCTGACGTGCCTGGGCATCGCCTAC
Organism: uncultured Phycisphaeraceae bacterium; assembly: GCA_964637715.1. Taxonomy (GTDB): domain Bacteria; phylum Planctomycetota; class Phycisphaerae; order UBA1845; family UBA1845; genus CAZWWW01. Next base: position 3,187 of record CAZWWW010000383.1, read on the forward strand.
TATCAACGCTTCGTTTTGCAACGTACCGCCGACCCGGACAGCGCCTCACCTTGAACCAAAGCGAACCGGTCTCCCCATAGAGTTTTCTGGTGCGTGACACAATCGACGGGTAGCAAGCGTCAAGGTCAGGCTTCCGGTCGCAACGGTGGACTTACGTTCACGATGACTCGCCCATCCGCTCGTTGCGCCCACGCAACTCGTCTACGGCAATTCAGATCCGCCGAAACGGTCACCCACCCAAGCTCTTGAGAGCAAGCACTGTTTTCATGTAGCGATCGACTCACTGCCTCATCCGGTACATCGACTCGATACGGCGACACCCAATAACAGAGAATGCTGTCGATTCGGCTTGCCGCCAAGCGGCGGATGTTGCAAGATGCACGGTCATGGCGAACTCAAGCATAGAGCAAGCTCTCTTTTTGTGCAGCGGTCGAATCATCGTTTCGTTGGGCGAATCGGCTTGATGCGGCGATACACAAA
>CAZWWW010000384.1:0-3655 GCA_964637715.1 uncultured Phycisphaeraceae bacterium
GGACTCGGTCTGTTGCGGAAAGCAGTGTTGATTCATACTCGCCACACAGCACGCTCCGCTCGGCGGCTGGCAGTCGCTCACCTCAAGGTTGTAGTCGCCGACAGCTCCATCGAAACCGGAAACGCGGATGAAGTAGGTCGTTCCCTCAACCACCTCTCGATTGATACGGGAATAACGCAGGTTGAGCCCGCAGGCGTCGTCGTTGCAATTCAATTCATTACCGTCGCAATCGTCGAACACCGCCAGCGTTGTATCGAACCCGCTGTTACACAAATCGAACGTAACTATACCGGTGCAGTCAGCCGTCCAGCAGTGCCAGGTGTCCGCCGTATCGCCATCGCCTCCGCACGTGGACTGGTTGGAACCGCCGGCGCCGTTCGTGGTGCCCGAAAAGATTTCGCCGGTAACGAGCGGTGCACAACTCGCGCATTCGTCGTTCGGTGGCGGAACCGCAGGGCACGTTACGAGGTCGCAGCCACCACCCGGGAACCATTCGCCCCCGCCGGCCTCACACGACGAACGCGTCAGATCGTCCGTACAGGCGCCTTGGTTGCAGCAGCCGCCGGGTGAGCAATTGACCCGTAGCGTGCCCGGTCCCTCTTCACCAAGAAAACCGCCCACGCGAACACGATAACACTGCCCCTGTGTCACCTCGAGTGTCGCCCGGGATTGATCGCCGAACGGACCACACCCGTCGGAGTCGTCGTTGCAGACGATCGGACCACCACCGGGTGGGCAGATTCCACACCCATCGTACACGGCCAACTTGGTGTCGAAGAAGCTGCCGCACATATCCAGCGTGAGATCGCCGGTGCAGCTCGCCACATAATTGTACCAGATGTCGGAACCAATCTGTGCCGAACCGTCAAAGTCGCAGGCCGTCGGTTCCTCAAACCCGTCCGTCGTCGCACCGACGTTGCTGACCGCGATGGTCCCGTTGGGCAGGGGTGCGGCGTTGTCACAATCATCATTGGCCGGCGGCGGGACACTCTTAGCAATGAGAATCTCAAGATGGACCTGGTTCGTACCCAACCCGGCCGATTGGTCGAGTACCACACTGAAGAACCCCGTCCACGGATTGGTGAGACCGGTGATGTTGATGGGACCGACGATGGTTTGACCATCCTGTCGCAATTCCAGCAACGCCGCCAGAACGGTATTCGCGCCGGGCCAGTTGAGCGGGTCATCCAATCCGATCGTAAAACAGATGTCGCGCAGCGGTTCACCACGCGAGTCGACGAACCGGTCGGGAAACAGATCGGTGCTGCTCGGCGAGCGAGAATCAATAACGAGCTGGAAGGTGCCGTCGTTGTTGGTGACCACGGCTTCGTTGACCGTCGGAACGGTCCCGAACAAGTCCGTGCGAATCGCTTCCGGAACGCCGTCGTAGCGAACGATGTCATCGGGCGCACCGGGCAACTGTGGATTGTGAATGAGGATGCAGCGCTCCTGCATCGGACCGGGACCGTCCGGGTCACCGAAAATACCGTGGCTTACACTGTAAAAAGTACCCGCTGGCGTAGCGACCACCGGGGGTTGCGGCAGATAGGTCTCGCCTGAGCTAAGGTGAAAAGCGCAATCGCCCGGCGTACACGGGTCGAGCAGGTGCCAATCGCGTTGCACCGGGGGATCCGTCGCGCGCCGGGCATCACGATCATGCGCGAAGGACGATTTGGGCTGAACCGGTCTTTTCGCGCGTGCGTCCCGGTTCATAGATAGACCCACGAAGCCCAATACAACCAGAGCGATCCAGGTCGTGACCGATCGCCGCCGCAGCGCGGCGCGGAGCATATTCCCGTACATCTTCCGATTCCCCTCAATCCGATTCGACCTACTCGCCACCGTTCCGCACGGTCCCGTCCTTACGCCGACGTCAACGCGCCGCAACATGCCACGGCGCGGCACCGGGAATCCATGGCGATCGTCGAATCCGTTTCCCCGTTTGGGCGTGTTCCTTTTCCCCACCCGTTGTCATGCGCTACCGCCTGCGCCACACAGTCACCCCCGGGCAACGCGCCCGCGGGCTGTGACCGATAACGCAAGCGCGGCACGCGGTCTACTGTATGATACCGCGATAGTCCGGCCATTCCAACCTCAAAAGATGGCCGGAAACGATTCGGCGAGGGCTGATAATGCACGGGTTTCCGAAGTCACACCGCCTATTCGTCGCCCGCGTGCCGCGGGCTTGCCTGGTCGCAGGGATCAACCGCCTGCCCGCCCCAAAACGCCCGGGGACTGCGAAGCGTCCGCCCCTACCGGCAACGCATTCCATAAACAGCGTAACCAGGGTCGTACGGGGGGCTTCGTGATGCAACAGGGAATCGGGAATCCGCGCGGCGGAAACCGGCCGCTCAGACCATTGCGCGGCGTGCGTATCACGGCATGACTACGAAACCGCCCCAGCGTAAAACGCCGCGCAGTGTAAACCGGTACGCTCTTCAACACATCGCACGATATCGTCGACCTCTTCATCCCTCAGCGGGCTCACAAACGCCTCGGCGGGCGCGCGCGAAACTGTATAGATTTGGACCTGCCTGATCTTACCCCCGGCGACTTGAATCTCCCGCAACCGGTCAACATAGGCGTAAACTTCGTCCAAAGCCGGCGGTTCGCCGCTAAGGCGCATGAACAGCGACTGAATCACGACCGAACGCGTGCGGGCGGCCTCTACGATGTTTTCAATCACATGGTCAAGGGGAACGTTGGGGCGGTTAACACGCTGAAAGTATTCGTTCGTACCAGCGTCCAGCTTGGCCCAAATTTCGCCGTTGTTTGCGTCCATCACGTCGAGCCCGCCCTGCACGGCAGGTCGGGTAAGGTAGCACGCGTCCGTAATAAGCACGATCTTGACCCCGGCGAGACCGGCCTTTCGCTTCAGATCCGCCGTGATACGCACACATTCAGTAAAATGTGGACACGTTGTTGGCTCGCCGTCCCCGGAAAACGCGATATCGTTGATACGCCGGAGGGATTCAGGAACGTCGGCAAACGCGGCGTCCTCGAAGAGCGCGCCGGACGTAGCCGTATCAATCAACGCTGCCAACTCGTCGCGCACGCGGGACGGATCAACGGATCGAACGCGCGGTGGTGACGTGCGATCAACCTGACAATACACACAATCGAAATTACAGGCCGTATCCGGATTGAGATTGATCCCGATACTCAGACCGCGACTCCGCCGCGAGATCACCGGGTATACATAATGGTTGTCCCGCCAGTGGCGCGAGTGATCCTGAAACTGTCGAAGCCTAATACCGCCGCCCAACATAGCCTCCGCCTCGAAAAACGCGCTAACCCAACCTAGAGCAAGCTCTATTTTTGTGTAGCGGTCGAATCATCGTTTCATCCGGCAAATCGACTCGATACGGCGATACATAATAACGGATATTGCTGAAGTGCCGTTTCCAAGAAAGTTTTTCTAGTTTCCGGGTGCCACGGGCAAGCAGCAGCTTGCCCGTGCTTATCTTGGAACATCCACGGGCAAACAAGTTTGCCCATGCCACCCGCGCCCGAAAACGTCTCACTAGCTTTTCGGAAACGGTACTAGCGACCCAGCTCATTCGGTGCTTTGCTGGACAGCATGTATCCGACGCCTCGAACCGTACGAATCACTTGAACGTGCTTCGGCGTTTCCATTTTGTTGCGAAGCAGATTG
>CAZWWW010000385.1:0-3647 GCA_964637715.1 uncultured Phycisphaeraceae bacterium
AACCGCGGCGCGCCCATCACGCTGTTGTCGGTGAGTTGAATGCGGATACGTCCCGGAACCTTGACCGCGTCGCCGTCGCGGTCGCGGGGTCGAAGATAAACGGTAACGCCGTCGTGCCCTGGCTTGTCGTCGAAGTTGGTCCCACCGGAGAGACTAACGATTTCAATACGGACGGGCGCGAACAGGTCAGCCGGCTCGGCGGCGTCAAAACCCTTCAGATTCTGGACCTGCTGTTTCAGCCCCGAGATCGCGCCGTTCAACTGCCCGACCGTCCGCTCGAACCGCTGCTTTTCCTCACGCAGACTCATGTTTTCCCGCGTGAGCCTCGCCTGTGCACCGGGGTTCCCGCAGCCGCATACTGTAACGAGCAACGCGGTGAGCGCAAATTCCCGCAGCGCACTGCCACCGCGCGTACCGTCTGCCGCATTCGTCGTACGCGTGTTCACACAATCGCCCATCGCAACGGAGTACGGCCACCCGGCTGTCAACCCAGCCCCAACAAGGCGCTGATCTCCGGAGCGTATTTCACCACCAAACCGGCGAACACAACACTCACCATGCTCATGAGCTTGATGAGAATGTTCAAACTCGGACCGGACGTATCCTTGAAGGGATCGCCGACCGTATCGCCGACGATGCCCGCCTTGTGCGCATCGCTGCCCTTGCCGCCGTGGTGACCCATCTCGATGTATTTCTTGGCGTTGTCCCACGCCCCGCCGGCGTTGGCCATGAAGATCGCCACTGCAAACCCACTCGTCAAACCACCGGCGAGCAACCCCATCACACCGGGCACGTCGAACACCAGACCAACGAGGACGGGTACGGCGATCGCCAACAGTGACGGGATGACCATCTCTCGCTGCGCCCCAACGGTCGAAATCGCTACGCAACGGGCGTAATCGGGAATCTGTTGTCCCTTGTACTCGACCGGTTGGCGGGGCCAATTGTCGGGGTCGTTCACGAAGGCTTCGCCTTTGCCCTGTGCGCGTAGGTAGTCCTTCAGCTTCCCGAACTGATCGCGACATTCGAGCATCATCGCATAGGCCGCCCGACCTACAGCCTGCATGGTCAGCGCACAGAACAGGAACACAAGCAACACACCCGAGAACAACCCGCACAACACCTTCGGGTTCATCAGCGTGACATCGTAGAACGCCATGAACTGTTGCAACGACGCTTTTCGCGCCATAACGAACCGCATGGTGTGGCCGTCCCATGTCGCCGTGCGCACGTTGTCCTCGTCGGGCGGGCCGATGTTTGTGACATGCGTTCCAACCTCGAACTCCTCCGGTGGCGGTGACGGCTCGAGCAGCATCAGGCAGGAGAAATCCCTGTCCATATCGCCATCGCCGATGCGCATGGCCAGCTTTCCAAAACCGTAGTAATCCGCCGACGATTCATCGGGCGTCGGCTGCACCTCGGCGATATGCACCTTCGCTTCGCGGATTTGACCGATGCGGACTTCCTCCACATAAGCAGCCAGCAACGCAAGGGCGGTCAACGCCGCCGATCCGATCGCAAAACCCTTGCCCGTTGCGGCCGTGGTGTTGCCGAGTGAGTCGAGGGCGTCGGTGCGCTTGCGAACCTCGGGATCCTGCCCGGTCATCTCGGCGTTTCCGCCGGCGTTGTCAGCGATAGGCCCGTAGGCATCGGTAGCGAGCGTGATGCCCAGCGTGGCCAACATGCCGACGGCTGCGATACCTACACCATAGAGACCGAGCAGGAACTCGTTCCCGCCGCCCGCCGCAACGAAGGCGACAAGAATGGCTACGATAATAGTCAACAGCGAAGCCCAGGTGCTTTTCATCCCGGCGGCGATACCGGCGATGATTACCGTGGCGGGACCGGTGAGCGCCTGTTCACTGATGTCCCGCGTTGGTTTGAACTCATAACTCGTGTAATACTCGGTTGCGAAACCGATGATGTTACCCGCTACAAGTCCGGCCATGATCGCGACCCACACGCCCGTTGCACTGACTCCCTCGACATTGCCCAGCAGCATCTTACACACGAAGAACGCAGCTACGGCGATCAGCACGCTGCTGCCGTAAATGCCGACGCGCAGGGCGTTGAGGAGTTGACCCATGGTCGCGTTTTCCTTGGTGCGTACCATGAAGATACCGACGATGGAGAGAATGATGCCTACGCCGGCCAGCACCATCGGTGTGGCCAACATGCGGAACGCGTCGCCGTAGGCCGCTTCCTCGCTCCCGCGAATGGCCGACATCGCCGCGACCCCGAGCGCCGCGGTCGCCAGAATCGACCCGCAATACGACTCGTACAGATCCGCGCCCATGCCGGCAACGTCTCCGACGTTATCCCCGACGTTGTCGGCGATGGTGGCCGGGTTGCGCGGGTCGTCTTCGGGAATTCCGGCTTCGACCTTACCGACAAGATCGGCTCCGACATCCGCCGCTTTCGTGTAGATGCCTCCACCAACGCGGGCGAACAGGGCCTGAGAACTCGCCCCCATACCGAAGGTCAGCATGACGACGGTGATATCGTTGAGCGACATGTTCTTGGCGAACTCGAACGGAAGGATACCGGACTTAAGCAGGATGAACCACATCGCAATGTCGATCAATCCGAACCCGACCACGACGAGTCCCATGACCGCACCGCTGCGGAACGCGACCACCAATCCTTCGTTGAGGGATTTCCTCGCCCCGGCGGCGGTACGGTGCGACGCGGCGGTGGCGGTTTTCATGCCGAGATAACCGCATAACCCGCTGAAGAATCCGCCGGTCAAAAACGCCATGAACACGATCTGATGCTGTACGTGCAGCGACCAGCCCATCCAGAAGAGCAAGGCCGAAACAACGACGAAGAAGATCGTTACAATCTTGTATTGCTGACGAAGGTAGGCCATCGCACCGTCGCGCACATAGGCGGAGATGCGCTTCATATCCTCATCGCCCTCGTCGGCGCTCAGCAGTTTTCGATAAAAGAAAAACGCAAAGGCCAGCGCGATCAGCGACCCGATGGGTGCGATCGACCAGAGGGCCCAGTCCCGGCTGGTGATTGTTGCGGCACTTCCGCCGGCACCGTCCTGTGCGAGCGCCGGAGCCGCGCACAGCATGAACCATCCCAAAACAGCAAGGCGTACCACCCAAACATGACGTCGTATCACGTTCAACGCATTATCTCCTGTGGAAGTCCGACACAATCGCAGCGCCGACGGTCGGATCGGCTCAACCGCAACCCGTTTATCGTCCCGGGACCCGACCGTAACTATCTGCAAAAAAAGACCTTGTAGACTACTAGACCGCGCCGTGGGGCCGCCCGTGCGACGACCCGACGCGCGACTATAGCAGAACTCATCGATGATGCAAACGCGCCAAACCGGCGATAGTACCAACGTGCAGGATCGAAGGCTGAAGGGCTCCAGCCTCTGCCCTGCATCCTGCGAAAACGTGATGATGCAGCGAGGGGCTTGAGTTCGGGTACAATACCGTCGCCGCACCGGGCCGGAGCAAGCTCTATCTCTTGTGTGGCGGTTAGGCAACCGTTTCATCCGGTAGACCGATTCGATGCGGCGATACACAGCGACAGAGAGTGCCCACCGTGAGGCGACGATCAGGTGCCACCGGTGCGCTAGAGCATTTCCCGTTTTTGTGCGCCGAGCCGCGGGCTTTAAGCCCGCGCGA
>CAZWWW010000386.1:0-3638 GCA_964637715.1 uncultured Phycisphaeraceae bacterium
CTTAGGACGGGCTCCGGGTCTGGTTCGTGACTGGATCAAACAGCGGGTGGAGGCAGGGGACGTTCCGGCAGGCGATACCGCCGCGCATCCACCTGAGTAGCCCCAATCGCCGCAAATCGCCGTCGCCTGGATCGATATCGACCTGTGGCCCCCACCCGACGAACAACAAGCCCCTGTTTTTCGATTTTTCCTTTGCATCGCGGGACCCGAGCGACGAAGATAGGGTTGCAGGTCATTGACCGCGTTCCGCACGATAAGCGTCGGAACCCATCGAAATGAGAAGCCTCGCACGATGCGTACGATCGTTTGCGAGGCTTCTAGGTTTTATGGCCCCAATGCCGCTTCCCAGAGGCGTTGCACCCTATGAAACCGGGGCAGCCCGCCTGAGGCGCTATCCGAATGCTACACGCCGCGGTATCGAGTTGCCTTGCCGGGCCGAGCGGTGATTCAGCCGCAATGCGAGAACAGAACTCGGTTGCGCCGGGAGATCTTGCCGTTGACACCGCGGATCCGAGAGCCGGGCCACACGTCTTCGGCGGGTTGATAAGGCGATCGGCGATACCGTTGTCCGTACCGATGGTGGGTGCGAAAACGGTATGGGCGTGGCGGACGATCTCGAGAGGGCCCGTCGAACTACCGCCGTTGTCGGTCCGACGTTTCGGCCAACTTCGTGGGGTCCGAAAATGTAGTGGATCGCGGTGTGCGGTTTGTGTTATACTGTGGATTGTCGAACGGGGTTAATCGGCGGCGGCAAGGGGCCGGTTGACGGGGTGATGGGTGTGGCAGTCCGGCTCGGGCCTACTATGATTTCTGACCATTCCGCATGTGTGGCTGGGGGACGCTGCTGCGCTGTACGCTCATCGTTGGTTCACTGGTGCGGCGTTCTGTTTCTTGTGTTGAGCGGCGTGGCGGCGCACGCCGGTCTTGTCAACGTGGAGCTCGCACCCTCGGCTCAAACGGTCAACCTGGGCGACACGGTCAACGTCGAACTCTGGGCCCTCTCCGCCGATGGGAACAACCAGTCGGTCGGGTTCATGGGGGTTGTGCTCCACTGGAATCCGACCGCCTTCACGCTTCTGGGCAACAACGACAACGGTCCGTTTTCGTGGACATCCTCCGGGTTCACCACCGGAAACGGCGGGCTCAATAACGACCTGACGGATGGAGACGCCTATTATCAAGCGGTGGCTTCTCCGGGCGGTCCCTATGCCAACGCGACGCCGACGGGGCTGTTGGTGACAACGCTTCAATTCGCCACGCTGCAGGCGGCTACCGGAACGACTCAGATAAGCATCGTGGTGTGCGACGGAACGACCTGCACGCGCGCGTCCAACAAGCTGCCGAACGAGGGCGGGATTGATATTACGGGTGCGCTCGGCGCACCGGTTGATGTGACGGTCACCTGCCTGACCGCGGGCGACTGTGACGACGGCAACCCCTGTACGGACGATGCGTGTGTCAGCAGCGCCTGTGTGAACACGCCGAATGATCTCAATGATCCGAACGACGGGCTGTTCTGCAACGGACTGGAAATCGCCTGTAATGGCGGTGTCATTGAGGTGCAACCGGGGTCGGTTCCGGATTGCAACGACGGACTTGCCTGCACGAACGACGTTTGTGACGAGGTGAATGACGTCTGCACCAACGAACTGAGTGCGTCCAACTGTTTGATCGGAGGCGTCTGTTATGGTGAAGGCGCGCTGAATCCCGGTAACGACTGCGAGGCGTGCGACACCGCGGCGAGCACGACGACATGGACGCTTCGGGCAGGCGGATCACCGTGTGGCGATTCGCAGAATACCGCCTGTGACGCCCCGGATACCTGTGACGGCGCAGGGAATTGCCAATCAAACTTTGCCGCGGCGGGTGCGACGTGCGGGGTGGCGGATAATACGACCTGTACCGATCCGGACACCTGCGACGGCGCCGGCGTGTGCTTGTCCAATCACGCGCCCGATTCGACCCCCTGCGACGACGGATCGTTTTGCACCCTGACGGATCAGTGCATGAGCGGCGTTTGCGCCGGGGTCGGCGATCCCTGCCCAATGAGGGCGTGCGACGATACCAACGATCTGTGCAAAGGCGTCGATCTCGAATGGCGGGACGTTCTGCCCAACCCCGTGGCTGTCGGCGACGTGGTGCAGGTCGCGTTGTATGTGAAGTCGAACAACGGTATCGATCAATCGTTCAGTTCGGTAAGCCTGGTGATGCAGTGGGATGCCGCGCAACTGCGACTCGTCGGCACGATCGACAACGGGCCCTATATGTGGCTTTCCTCTTCGTTCCCCAACGACTCAGCGCTGGATGGCTTGAACGACACATTCGACGATGGAAACGGGCTATATCAGGCGCTGGGTCGTCTCGCACCGAGTCCACCGGCGGTGGCTACGACGTCGGGGTTGCTCGTGACCACGTTTCGATTCGAAGCGCTTTCGTCCGGTGCGACTTCTGTTCTCATTTTGCCTCAGATTGGATCCACCGAGACGAAGATCGTGGACGTCAACCCGGCCGGGCTGAACATAACGGGTTCGCTGGGCACCCCCGCTTCGGTTCAGGTGGTTGATTGCCTTGACGCGATGGATTGTGACGATGGCGAGGTGTGCAACGGCGATGAGACGTGCGTCGGCATGGTGTGCGTACCGGGCACGCCGCCGGATTGCGACGACGGTTTGTTTTGTACGGGGAGCGAAACCTGTGTGTCGGGCGGTCCCGGCTGTGTCAGTTCGGGTGATCCCTGCCCGCTTGCGGGAAGCTGTGACGAGGCGTCCGATACGTGCGGCGGCTGTTTGACGCCGACGGTGGTGGCTGAGGGGTCTCGATACGTTGCCGTCACGCCGCAACCCGGGGTTGATCCGATCGCACTTTATGTGACGGGTGATCCGAACGACAGCCGGGTGGCGTGCGTGGGGGGATACCTCAGAGCGAACGGAAGCATCGGTCAATACCCCTTTTTCCAATCGCCCGCGGCCTGGGGGACGATGCACGTCACCAGTTGTGAGATAACACCGGACACGCAGTATTTCGTTTTTGCCGATTGCGGGAAACAGCAACCCGGATTGCTGTCCGCGCGGGCTGCTATCACCACTTGGAAATGGGGCGACATTGACGGCAACGGGGTGGTGACCATCGCTGATTTCTCCGGGGTGGTTGACGCATCGACGGGTAACTTCGGAAGTCTCACGATTCCGAACGTCGATCTGGTGCCGTGCCGTCCCGACGGCGTGGTTGATTCAGAGGATGTAGCCGCCGCGCAGAGTGCGCTGGTTGGTGATCCGTTTCCCTGCTCCGATGCTTGTATAGACGGTGCACCTTCTCCAGCCTGCCCGCCCGACATTCCGGCTGTCTCAACATGGGGTCTCGTGGGATTCATGATGCTGCTGGTCACGGCGGGCACGATGCGGGTTCGCCGGCTGGAGCAAACGCTGTGATTGAATAACGGTCGAATCGCTGCTTCATCCGGCACCTCGACTCGATCCGGTGAACCGCAATAAACGAAAAGGCCGAAAGTCAGGCGTTCTCGATGCCAGGGGTGCGTGACAGGATCGACAGTCGCAAACGAGGGTAGGGCAGGTCGTTCTTCCGCCCGTAAGGCGGAAGGTTGACCTGCCATGGTCGAGGCAGGTGAACCCCCCGGCATT